>CAMEBJ010000075.1 GCA_945912085.1 uncultured Bacteroidales bacterium
GGGAGGTTCAGGGGAATTGACCAGGCCCGCGCCTACCTTGAGAGCTGCATCGGTGCAGCCTTCACGATCAGGGACATTGCAAAAAAGGAAGGGATGAGAACCCCGGCCGCGCCTTTCACCACCTCAACCCTCCAGCAGGAGGCCGCAAGGAGGCTGCACATCTCCATCAGCCAGACGATGAGCATAGCCCAGAAGCTCTACGAGGCAGGTTACATCACATATATGAGAACCGACTCCACCAATCTTTCCTCGCTGGCAGTGAACGCGGCAAAGAAATACATCTGCGAGACTTTCGGAGAGAACTATCACAGGGCACGCCAGTACAAGACCAAGTCCAAGGGAGCACAGGAGGCTCACGAGGCAATCAGGCCGACCTACATCGAGAACACGAACATTCCGGGAACTCCGACGGAGCAGAGACTCTACGAACTGATCTGGAAAAGAACCGTGGCCAGCCAGATGGCGGACGCAAAAGTGCTCAGGACAGACATCAAGGTAGGATGCGACAAAAACGACGGCCAGTTTAACGTCCAGGCCTCTCAGGTGATCTTCGACGGATTCCTCAAGCTCTACGGTACATATTCAGATGACGACCAGGAGGATGTAATCCTTCCGGAACTCCACGTAGGGGACAGGATGGACTGCCTCGAAATCAAATCCGAATGCAAGTACACCAGCGCTCCCGCAAGGTACTCCGAGGGAACTCTCGTGAAGAAACTTGAGGAACTCGGCATAGGACGTCCATCAACCTACTCTCCGACCATTTCCACCCTCACCACAGGCAGGGGATATGTCATCAAGGGAGACAAGGAGGGCACCAGGATGCCTGTGACCGACCTGTCGCTGAAGGGCAGCAGCATCACCTCATCCTCAAGGATAGAGACGGTGGGAGCAGAGAAAGGGAGACTCCTGCCGCAGGAAATCGGAATGATCGTGACCGACTACCTCGTGGAACATTTCGGACAGATTCTCGACTACGGATTCACTGCGGACGTGGAACAGGACTTCGACAGAATCGCCGAGGGTGAGCAGCAGTGGAACAAGGTGATTGCCTCGTTCTACCAGCCATTCCACACAAATGTGGAGACAACCCTTCACGACGGAATATACAGCCACGTGAGCCGCGAACTGGGAGTTGACCCGAAAGATGGTCAGATGGTTGTGGCACGCTACGGACAGTACGGACCCTATGTACAGAAAGGTGACGGGGACAACAAGACCTATGCAAGTCTCGCCCCGGGACAGCTGATTGAGAGCATAACCCTGGAACAGGCGCTCAAACTCTTTGAACTGCCGAGAACAGCCGGACAGTACAACGGAATCGACGTGGTCTGTATGAAGGGACGGTTTGGACCATATATCAAATATGGGGACAGGAATGTCTCAATGCCGCGTGGGGAGAATCCGGTTACAATCAGTCTTGAAAAATGCATTGAACTGATTGAGGCCAGCCTCAACAAACCGGCTGCCGCAGTGATGAAGGAATTTGAGGGAGGCATCCAGGTCATCAACGGGAATTACGGTCCGTATATTAAATATGACGGTGGAAATTACCGCATTCCGAAAGGAGTGGAGGCTGAGTCCCTGACTTTGGAGGACGTGAAGAGGATTGTTGCGGAGGGACATCCGACAGGTAAGAAATACCGGAAAAAATGACAATTTAAATTATTAACAATATGACAAGCTATCACATCGACCAAATCGACCAGAAGATTCTTGCCTTCCTTGTCAAAAATGCAAGAATGCCGTTTCTGGAAATTGCAAGGGAATGCGGAGTGTCCGGAGCTGCAATCCATCAGAGAGTGAAAAGACTTGAGGCAAACGGAGTCATCACCGGTTCCCGCCTTCTGGTCAAGCCACAGGCACTCGGTCTGAATGTCTGCGCTTTCATCAGTGTCTCTCTCTCGGAAGCGAACAAATATCCCGAAGTGATTGAGGCATTCAGGAAAATCTCTGAAATCGTCGAATGTCATTTCGTTACGGGAAGGCACGCCCTCCTGCTGAAAATCTATTGCTTTGACCACGACCACCTTATGGAAATCCTCGTGAACACGATTCAGAAGATTCCGTATGTTCAGTCAACCGAGACGATGATTTCCCTCGACCAGGCAATCGAGCGTCAGGTCTGGGTCAAGGACTATCAGAACACCTCCTTCTCGCGCGAGCAGAAGAAAGGCAGGGAGTAAACCGCCTTTGCAAGTACGAGGTCCTCGGGAGTCGTAATTTTGATGTTGAGGCGTTCTCCCTCGACATAGGTGAGGGGCACTCCCATTCTCTCCACAACCGAGGCGTCATCGGTGAAGGCCGTGTCATACGCACTTCTGTAGGCCTTTTTGAGGATGTCCGAGTGGAAGACCTGCGGGGTCTGAGCCCCGAAGAGCACGCTCCTGTCGGCCGACGCTCCCGGAATAGGCTTCAAAAGACCTTCCGAGTCACGCTCCAGGACCTTGAGAGTGTCAGTCACAGGCGTTACCGGAATGACTGCCGGAGAATTCTCTGCAATGGAAAACAGCTTGCGTATCAGCTCCCTTGTGACCAATGGTCTGACACCGTCGTGGACGGCTACCAAAGTGCCTTCCGGAACTTTCTCAAGGGCATTCCTGACCGAGTGAAACCTCGTCATACCCCCTTCCACCAGAATCTGCGGACAGACAAAATTGTGTTCGAGGCAGTAATCTTTCCAAGTCCCTATGTGGGTCCTGGGGAGGACAGTGATTACCTTCACGCCCGGCACTGCATCAAGGAATTTCTCCATTGTCAGCTGAAGCACAGCCTTTTCGCCTATTGTCAGAAACTGCTTGGGCACCGGACCTCCCATCCGGGTACCGTGACCTCCTGCAGTGACTATCAGATATTTTTTCTTTTCAGCATTCATTATGCTCGCAAATTTAACTTTTTTCCGTAAATTTACGGCCGATTTTGTTTAACATTCATTTGAGGGAAATTTAAGATGGGATTTCATTTTTTGACTCAGGAACTGGCAATCGATCTGGGAACGGCCAACACCGTGATTTTCCAGAACGACCAGATAATTCTGGACGAGCCGAGCATCGTGGCGATTGACAACAGTTCCGGGAAACCGATAGCATTGGGTCAGCAGGCAAAGATGATGCACGAGAGGGAGCACCCCGGCATCCGCACCATCCGTCCTCTCAGGGACGGGGTCATTGCAGACTTCAATGCAGCAGAGATGATGATCAGGGGATTCATCCAGCAGGCAAATCGTAAACGCAGTTCGATTTTCACACCGAACCTCAAGATAGTAATCGGCATCCCTTCAGGAAGTACTGAAGTGGAAATCAGGGCGGTAAGGGACTCCACGGAGCACGCCGGAGGACGCGACGTGTTCCTCATCTACGAGCCGATGGCAGCAGCCCTCGGAATCGGCCTTGAGGTGGAGAAGCCTAAGGGAAGTATGGTGGTGGACATCGGAGGAGGAACAACGGAGATTGCCGTAATTTCCCTCGGAGGCATTGTCGTTCAGAACAGCATCAGGGTTGCAGGTGACGTGCTCACAAACGACATCCAGTACTACCTGAAGCAGCAGCACAACATCAAGGTGGGAGAAATCACTGCAGAGAAGATCAAAATTGCCGTAGGTGCGGTTCTTCCCGAACTCGAAGTCGAGCCGGAACCTTACGTGGTGCGCGGTCCGAATCTGATGACAGCACATCCGATTGAAGCTACAATCACCTACCAGGACATCTCCCACTGCCTTGACAAGAGCATTGCCAAGATTGAGGCCGGAATCCTGCATGTTCTGGAGCAGACACCTCCTGAGCTCTACGCCGACATCGTCGAGAACGGAATCTTCCTTTCAGGAGGAGGAGCCCTTCTCAAAGGACTTGACAAGAGACTCACCGACAAGGTCAATATTCCTTTCCACGTGGCCGAAGATCCTCTCAGGGCCGTTGCAAGGGGAACATGTATGGCTCTGAAGAACACAGACAGGTACCAGTTCCTTATGCGGTAGTCCCCTGAGTCTGAAAGGATGTCCGGAAAAGGAAATATTTACCATTACCTGACAAATGCGCTCGTTTTCATCATTTTGGAGGCGGGCGCATTAGTGATGCTATACTTCAGCGGTCCCCTGCAGAACATCTGGATAATGAAAGGCGTCCACGCCTTTATGGGAACAATCTGGGGAGGCAGCGAGTCAGTGAAATACTATTTCTCCCTCAAGGGCGAGAACCGTCGGCTGGTTGAGGACAACGACAGGCTCACCGGCGAGCTGAGACATTACAAGAGCATCCTTGACAAAATCCGGGAGCAGGAACGCTTCACCTGGCCTTCGTCTGACCGCTACAGGTACATCCCTGCCTCTGTCGTCAAGATGAGCCACAACAGGCAGCACAACTACATCATCGTCAACAAGGGCTCGGAAGACGGTGTCAGGGAACGCACGGGAGTGATTACCACGGACGGAGCAGTGGGAATCATCAGCGCCGTGAGCCGCCACTACTCCTACGCCATTGCCTTCACCAATCCTGAGATAGCCATCAGTGCACGCATCGGACACGAGGGAGCAGTCGGCACTATGACCTGGGACGGAATGAGTGCAAAGGGTGCAGTCCTCAACGAAATCCCCTGCCACATCCAGGCCGAACCGGGAGACACAGTCTATACCAGCGGATTCTCTGTCATCTTCCCGCCAGACATACCTCTGGGAACAATCGTGGACAAGAAACTGAAGAACGGGGCGACCTACGAAATCAAGGTGTCACTGTTCGAGGATTTCAGGGAAATCAGGTATGTCTCGATTGTCTGTGACTCGGATTTTGATGAAATAGAAGAACTTGAGAAACGATGAAGAAAACCGTCCACAATTTCCCGGTCCTTTTCATGCTGTTGGTCTTCGCCCAGATGATCATCAGCAACTATTTCAATTTCAGTATGTTCGTCACGCTGTCGATTCTTCCGGCAATTGTGATATGCATTCCCGTGTCGGTCAGCACACTGGTGTGTATGACCATCGGATTCGCCACCGGCCTTGCCGTTGACGTTATGGCGGACGGGGTCATCGGACTGAATGCGCTTGCGCTCGTCCCTGTCGCCCTGTTCAGAAGGATGTTCATCAGAATCTTCCTCGGTGAGGACATCATCAACCGGAACGAGAACTTCTCGCTGAAGAAAAACGGAATCGCAAGAATCTCCCTGGTAATGATTTGTTCCATCGTGCTCTTTTTCGGAATATATGTCACGGCAGAGTGCGCCGGAACGAGACCCTCCTGGTTCTGCATTTCGAAGATAGCAGCTTCAACTGCAGTCAGTTACATCGTCTCACTGGTTGCAGTCAATATTCTGACATCAAAGGACAGGCAGTGATGATACTCGACAGGCGCAACAAACTCCTGATAGGACTCAGTGTCGTGGCAGCGATACTGATTGCCAAGTTGTTCGTCATCCAGATCATCGACGACAAGTACAAAATCGATGCTTCCAACAACTCAATGGTGTACAACACCATCTACCCCACAAGGGGCATAATGCACGACAGGAACGGCAACATTCTGGTCGGCAACAAGGTGGCCTATGACATCCTCGTCACTCCGAGGGAGGTGACACCTTTCGACACAGCGACCTTCTGCAGAATCCTCGGAGTGGAAAGGGAGTTCATCGATGAGAAATTTGCGGAATATAGGAAATACCGCCGGAAAATAGGCTACCGGAGCGTAGTGCTGCTAAAGCAGGTGCCGACAGAGACATATATGAGGTTTGCGGAGACGGCATATATGTTTCCCGGATTCAGGGGGCAGGCGAGGAACATCAGGGAATATCCGTTCAATGCGGGAGGAAACCTCCTGGGATATGTCTCGGAGGTGGACCAGTCCTACATCAACCGCCATCAGGGAGAATACAAGAGCGGGGACTATGCCGGCATGACAGGAATAGAGGCGGCCAGGGAAGCGGACCTCAAGGGAGAAAAGGGATATTCAATATACCTGCGCGATTCAAGAAACAAGATTATGACCCGCTACAACGACGGGAAGATGGACAAGGAAGCGGTGCCCGGAAAGGACATCACCACAACCATCGACGCCACCCTCCAGCACTACGGACAGGAGTTGATGAAGAACAAGGTCGGCAGTCTGGTGGCAATCGAACCCTCCACCGGGGAAATCCTCACTCTTGTCTCGAGTCCGGGTATTGACGTGGACGTCCTAGCGGACTTCGGAGCGCATTACAATGAAATCCTGTCCAACCCCTACAAGCCTATGTTCAACAGGGCCGTCCAGGCTCCATATCCTCCAGGGTCGGTCTTCAAACTGGTCAACGGACTGATCGGACTGCAGGAGGGTGTTCTCACTCCGTCCTCGAGGTATCCGTGCAGTATGGGCTACCATTTCGGGAGGAACAAACTCGGATGCCACGCCCATCGTTCCCCTCTCGACCTCGAGGAATCGATAATGATG
>CAMEBJ010000076.1 GCA_945912085.1 uncultured Bacteroidales bacterium
CAGTTGGTTGACGCCGCTGCAGGAGATCCTCAGAAAGCCGTGCTCATGCTCATTGCCGACAAGCTTCCTGAACTTGTCAAGACTCAGGTTGAAGCTGTCAAAGGCATAAAGATTGACAAGGTAACCGTCTGGGACGGAAACGGGAAGGATGCAGACGGAAAGACTTCCACTGCGAACTTCATTTCAGGAATGATGAAGTCGGTACCTCCACTTGAGGAACTGTTCAATATGGCAGGTTTGAGCCTTCCGTCCTACCTCAAGGCAGGAAATGCACCGGAAGCCGACGGCCAGGAGGGAAGTGAAACCGTAAAGGAATAGATATGGCTATTGTTGTAAATGTCGATGTAATGCTGGCAATAAGGAAGATGTCTTCCGGAGAACTGGCCGAGAAGGTGGGCATTTCGGCGACGAACCTGTCCATACTCAAGACCGGCAAGGCAAAAGCAGTGCGATTTTCCACACTTGATGCACTTTGCAAGGCTCTCAAATGCCAACCCGGCGACATTCTGGAATACCGGGAGGACAGCCCGGAATAACGAAAAATCACAAATACAAGGAGGCCGGTCATTTCAAAATGACCGGCCTCCTTACGTTAAAGATGTTACTTGCTGTTGTCGTTGGTGAGGAACTCGCCGCCAACCTTTCCGGTGAGAGTGTAAAGGAAAGCAGTAATGTCTCCCACTTCATTCTCCTTGAGAGAAACTCCGGTCTGGTAAACGGCCATATCACGAACGGCTTCTTCCAGGGTAGCCCTCGTTCCGTCGTGGAAATAAGGCCAGGTCAGAGCTACATTTCTCAAGCCCGGAACCTTGAAACGGTGACGATCACGCTCAAGGGAAGTCTCCTTGTAACGGCCATTGTCTTCATTTGTCAGTTCAAGGCCCCTGTCACCGAAATAGTCGGCACGAAGTCCCATCGGCTCATAAGAAAGTCCTCCGAGATTCTTTCCGACGTGGCAGGTAGCGCAATCATATTTCTTGAAAAGTTCATATCCGTTCAATTCCGTTGATGACAATGCAGTCTCGTCACCACGGAGATATAAGTCGAAACGGCTGTCCGGAGTAAGAAGGGTCTTCTCGAACTCTGCAATTGCATCAGTGATGGTCTCCTGTGAGAGTCCCTGCGGATAGACTGCACAGAATGCCTTTGAGAACTCCTTGTCGGCAGCCAGTTTGGCTACAATCTCATCGAATGACTCACAGGCCATCTCGACAGGGTTGAGAGGAGGTCCTGCTGCCTGATCGGCGAGGGTGGCTGCACGTCCGTCCCAGAACTGGACGAAATTGTAATAGGCATTGTAAACGGTAGGGGCATTCACTCCGCCCAACTGACCTCCGACACCGTCAGAGTATTGTTCATTGTCAACGCCACCGGTATTCAGGCCGTGGCAGGATGAACAGGAGACAGTGTTGTCGGCAGAAAGCCTCGGATCGTGAAAGAGAGCCTTTCCGAGAGCAACCTTTGCAGGGTCGACAGGGACACTGAAATCAACCGGACGGACAGGTTCTGCTGCAAGAGCCTCGCAGACAGCATCATTGTACATAGCCTTCCTTGTGTTCCAGACCCAGTCGAGAACAATATCAGTCTTGGCCCTTGTCAAAGAACTTCCCCAGTGCACGAGATAGTACTTGGCCATCGGCATTCTACCGTCAAGGACAACCTTCTCGACCTTTGCAAGGTCCACCGGATGAACCGCTGTACCGTTTTTCATGGCTTCATTCATCGCAGTGATGTCAAAAGCCCTGTAGCCGGAATCAACATCCTGTTTCACCACCTTGCCCATCACCGGCAATTCCGCATAGAAAGGCAGTTTGGGATTCTCACTGTGACAACTCACACAGCCTCCGTCATCAAAAATGACAGCTACCCTTTCCTCCGGAGAGAGAGTCTCCGATGGAACACGGTTTACTGCCCGATAGATGACGGCAAGGGAGGCAACGAGAACGACTGTCGCAACCGCTGCCCATTTCAGCAATTTTTTCATCGTTTAATCAGGTTAAAGAAAAAAAATCATTCTATCTGTTATAAATAAATCATTTTATCTGTTATAAATATGTATACTGTCCTGTGCAGAAGGAAGGAAGTTTATCCCCCACCAGCACATCTGCAGACAAAGAAAAGAAAAAATCACAATTCCACATAGAGTCCGGCACGAAACCTTTCCGAAAATCCTCAAATGGACATACAGCAGGTAGCTCATCCAAGTCAAGGCAGCCCAGGTCTCCTTCGGGTCCCAGTTCCAGTAATGTCCCCAGGCATCCTTCGCCCAGAGGGCTCCGGACATCATTCCCAGGGTGAGGAAAGCCAAACCTATATATATCAAAGTATCCATACTTGTAAATATTTCCTTATCCCTCACTTCCCCACTCTTGCGGAACAGGAGAGCAAGAGAGAGCAGGAAGGCGCAACCGAAAACAGAGTAGGAGAACATATACACTGTCACGTGAGGTATGAACCACGGACTCTGGAGCGCGGGCATCAGGGATGCATCGTGGATTTCCGGTTTCAGGCAGTTGATTACGATGAACACGGTGGAAAGCACGGCCGAGAAAGGAAGAATCCATCTGTAGCGCCACCTGCAATAGGTGAATATTCCCGCAAGGCCGGCAAAGAAAGAGTACCACAGGCGGGTCTCCCCCATTGTCCTTAGCGGCGGACGGTTGAGGGTTGTCCAAAGAAGAACGATGAAGGAAGCCAGGACAAGGGATGAGGCAATGCTTAATCCTATCCCGGGGACACTCCGTCCCTCTCTGCGCACGGCGGAGAAAGCAGCCCCGGCAAATGAGAGAATCACGGAAGCGATTGCAAAAAATATGAATTTGTCCCAAATCATTTTCCATCAGTTTTCAAAGATTCTGCAGTGCAGGGGCCCGGAGGAACATCCATTTTAGAAACCCCGGAGGGACATCCAGTGCGGGGACCCCGGAGAAACATCAGCAAGGCAGCAATCATCATCATTATGATTCCCGCAGCAGTGAGCCATTTCCAGGGTTGGCGGACAATCTGAAGGATGCAGTATTCCCTTCCTCCTTCAATTCCGTAACTTGTAAGATATATGTCCTCAGAAAAAGTTCTTGAAAAGGGATGGTTCACCCTCAGGAGTACATCATTGCCGTCAATTTCAACGTCAGCCTCAAAGACCGAAGGGATTCCGGTCTCGAAGTAATCTACCCGAAAGTCGCGCAGAGTGATTTCGTAAGGGAGCCTGGTTCCTTTCCCTTCCAGTGAAAAGCAGGCGGATGAAGACTCACCGGCAAATAGACGCATCCTGAGAGTCTGCGTATCGGGAGCGCCCCAGAAAGATGACCCGACGGCAAGTAGAAGCCCGGCGTGGTTCAGAAGGAAACGCCAGCGGATTTTCCCGTCACGGTACACTCCCCTCACAGTAACGAAAAGCAGCACTGTCAGCAAGAAGAACACCTCGGTGACAAACCACCAGGAGGAGGCGAGATTACGATCAGAGGAGAGTCCCAGGACAAGCGTCCCGCTTGCACAGAGACCGATTGAGAGCCAGGTGGCAAGAGGCGAAAGGAAGAAACGTACAAGCGCAGTTCTCCTGAATCCTTTCCAGAGAATCAGCACAGTCAGACACCAAAGTACGGCAAGAATGACATTTAAGGGAAACTCAAAGAAACTGACCTGAAAATTCATAACGGAAAGTTCTACATTTCAAGTGCTTTCAGGGCTGTTTCACAGGAAAGTCTTGCAGCATCGGCATCCGGGAGACACTCCAGATGGAATCCAGGAACAGCAAGGATTACCTTCTCCACCGTCTTGTGCAGGGCGGCACAAGCTCCGCTGTCCCATCTCATACAGGAACAGGACGGCAGAAGGGCAGCGTAAGCCTGCAACGGGGAAAGCCTGCTGATTTTGTTGTGAGGAGCCTGTTCAAGCCGCACATATGCACCCATAGGTCTGCTGTCATTCTTGTAGCAAGGGGTTTTTCCGCTCCACGGTGTTCCGAAAACTACGGGAACACCGTCCACAAGACGAATGGCAGGATTGTCATCATTGAGCAGGAACGTGTCCGGGATGTTCTCAAGCCAGAGACGGCTATGGGTGGATTTCCCCGTGCCGCTCTTGCCGAGGAAGACAAAGGCGCGTCCTTTGTGACAGGTCACCGATGCGTGAATCATCAGGGTGTCAAGTGGTGTAGTACAGAGGGTGAACAGAAGCATCATCGCATTGTTGAGTGCAAAAAGGCTGTGTCCACGGGATGCCGCTGCCGGAACATAGACTACATTCTTCCCGAGTCCTCCGTTTTCGGGAACCACAACACAACCGGACTTTTTGTCTGAGAGGGAAAAACCGAAACGGAATTCCCCGTCCTTCTCAAAAAGCCAGAAGTAGGGAGGCAAATCATTGTACCTTTCCTTCAGCGTACCACTGACACTTCCAAGATCTTCACAGAAAACGAGTTCCAAAGAAAAAAGCGGTTTCCTTCCGGATTCCGCTTCTTCGAAAGGAGCATACTGTGACAGAAATTCCCGGTCAAAAACACCTGAAGGAAGAATGATGTCAAAAGTATGTCCTGCAACTGTGTACATATTTCCTGCTCAAGTATTTGCGTTGAACAAGACTATTCTGCAGGCTTGAGGGTGGAATAGACATTCTGGACATCGTCATCTTCTTCAAGACGTTCGATGAGCTTGTCAACCTCTACCCTATCTTCAGCCGAAAGTTCTTTCAGATCCACATTCGGAAGCCTTGTGAACTCTGCTGAAACAAGTTCGTAACCGTTGTCCTCGACATATTTCTGAATAGAGTTGAACGCGGTGAACTCGCCGTAGATGACAATCTCCATCTCCTCATTCTCGTTCTCCTCCTCGAAGAGTTCCTCTGCGCCATAATCAATCATGTCAAGCTCAAGTTCCTCCAGGTCAACAGGATTTGCGCTCTTGACACGGAAGACGCACTTGCGGTCGAACATATAATCAACGCTTCCTGAAGTTCCGAGGGAACCGCCACTCTTTGTGAAATACGAACGTACATTCGCCACTGTCCTGTTGTTGTTGTCGGTGGCCGCCTCCACAAGTACCGCGATTCCGTGAGGAGCATATCCCTCAAGGACAATCTCCTTGTAATCGCTCTGATCCTTGTCGCTTGCACGCTTGATGGCACGCTCGATGTTGTCTTTCGGCATATTCTCGCTGCGTGCTGTCTGAAGCAGAGCCCTGAGACGAGGGTTACCGGTAACATCCGGACCGCCCTGTTTGACGGCGATGGTGATTTCTTTTCCTATTTTGGTGAATGTGCGGGCCATGTGACCCCACCTTTTGAACTTCCTCTCTTTTCTGAACTCAAATGCCCTTCCCATAAATGAAGAATTATTTAACCTCTATTCTAGTGATATATTTGTCAATGTCATACCCCTGGATTGACTGAGGGTATTTCTCCTTGATCTGTTTGTAGAAACCGAGAGCCTTCTGATCCTGACCAAGTTTCTCGCAGGTTATACCGGCCTTTAGGAGATAGCCTGCAGCAAAAACATTGTCAGCGGCAGCGGCTGCCTTTTCATAGCAGGAAACGGCCTTCGCATAGTCCTCAAGTCCTACGTAAGCGTCTCCCATACAAGCCTTTGCCCTTGCAGACAGAATGGCATCGCCTCCCTTGTATCTCTTGAGGTAATCAAGGGACTCCTGATAGTTCCCGAGATTGAACTCGCAGATTCCTGCGTAGAAGTACACTGATGCACCGGCCTTTGAGCCATATTCATCAATAATCTGCGCGAATCCCAGGACATTGCCGTCACCATTGAGTGCAAGTTCATACTCAGAGTTTCTGAAATTCGCCTCTGCAGGATACATCTGCTCAAGAGCCTCTGCTTTCTTCGGCTGCCAGGCGAATTTGTACCAGCAGAAGACTGCCACACCCACCAGAATCAGGGCAATGAGGGTGTAAGCCATCCATTTGCCATACTGTTTGATGAAAAGTTCGGTTTTTGAGAGGGCCTCGACCACAACCTCAGTACCTTCGTTTTTTGTTTCCTTTGCCATATTTCAAATAATTTTTATTTCCAAAATCCACGTGTTTCCGTTCTCAATTTCCAGACTCTCCTGAAAAATTTCCAAACAGGGCGCAAATTTACAAAAATTTGGCAAAACCTGCAATTATTTCTATATCTTTGCCATCCCGACAAAATTTGTCATCCCGACCGGGCAAAGTGTGCGTAGGGATTTTTCAGAGGGAACTTTTTGAATTGAATATGCCGACACTAAAAAAAATAGCAGTCTCAA
Organism: uncultured Bacteroidales bacterium; assembly: GCA_945912085.1. Lineage (GTDB taxonomy): Bacteria > Bacteroidota > Bacteroidia > Bacteroidales > UBA932 > Cryptobacteroides. The sequence continues at coordinate 6,237 of CAMEBJ010000076.1, forward strand.
ATTTCCGGAACATAGAATTTCAGGAGCTGGAGTTTTCACCTAATGTCAACTGCATTTCAGGTGGCAACGGTGAGGGGAAGACGAACCTGCTTGACGCAATCTATTATCTCTCAATGACAAAGAGTGCG
>CAMEBJ010000077.1 GCA_945912085.1 uncultured Bacteroidales bacterium
GAACCTGTCAGACAAAATGTATGACGGCAGCAACAAGATCGTTACAGGTGTGTTTGAAACTTATCTGAACTTTTCTGAAGGAGAATTTTCAGTTGTCGATTCCGAAGGCAATGTCTGGACCCTGTCCGAAGACGGAAAGGTCACGAAGGACTGTGGAGAGAGTGTCTTCAGCGGCGAAAAAGGCGTTTACCGCCTCAGGATTGACATCAATGCCGGTCGCTGGTCGAAGGTGAGGGTCAATTCCGTAACATTCCGTTCATTCTATGGCGAAAAAATATCCCTCACTGGTGAATATACCGGAGTAGGAAAGTGGAAATTCTCCGGAATCCCTCTTGATGCTAACACCTCTGAGGTGAAATATTACCGCTTTGACGTGGATTCCGACAACCCTCAGGAGCTGGCATATCTCTGCTCCACCAAAGACCTGAACACTTCCGATCCGGAATCCTACAAATCAGCATATCAGTATGTAAGGACTCTCGGAAAGTCTGCCTTCGAATCCATTGCCGGTCAGAATGACGGCAGTGCGGCCGCCTTCCGTTTCGCATCTTCGGACGAGGGTGTCACCGAAATAACTCTTTCCCTGAATTCCGGTCAGTCAAGGTACATCCATTCGGTGGAAATCGCTCCTGCGGGACCTCCGGCAGCCTTTATGGGGGATTCGATTACTGAGAACTGGAGGAAGTCTTCCACCGGCCATCCGGAGTTCTTCACTTCAAACAATTACCTGAATTTCGGAATCAGCGGCCAGACCACGACGCAGATGCTTGCGCGCTTCGAAAAGGAGGTTGTTGCAAACAAACCGCAATCCGTGGTAATCTGCGGAGGAACCAACGACATCGCGGGAAACGGCGGTGCGATTGAGAACAGTGCGATTCTGAAAAACATCGAGGAAATGGGAAATATGGCACAGGAGGCTCGCATAAAGGTGATTCTCTGCTCAATTCTGCCGACTGACCATTACTGGTGGAAACCGGATATGACACCCGGGGAAATCGTCTCCAGAATCGCTGAAATGAACACCCTCATCCGCAATCTCTGCAACAATAGAAACTGGACTTATGTGGATTATTTCACGCCGATGGCAGACAAGACCACCGGTGCCATCCTGTCTCAGTACTCCGATGACAGAATACATCCGAACCAGGCAGGCTACGAAGTGATGGAGGGAATCATCAGACCTGTAATCAGAAGTGTAACAGGTAAATAATACTTTATGAAAAATTTGATTCTGCTCATTGCTTTCGCACTGGCTTCATTCTCAGCCGTATCGGCCACTTCTTTTTCGCAGTCAGAGGAAGATTTGCCCCCTCAGTCTCCCAGGCAGCAGAAACTTCTGGAAAAGGGATGGAAATTTCTCAATTCGGATGCTGAAGGAGCCTGTGAAGTCCTCTTTGACGATTCTTCCTGGGAGAGTGTGACCGTCCCGCACGACTGGGCTATCAAAGGACCTTTCGACAGAAACATTGACCTTCAGAAAGTCGCTGTCACCCAGAATTTTGAAAAAGTGGAGACTTGGAAGACAGGCCGTTCCGGAGGTCTTCCGTACATTGGTACGGGCTGGTACCGCTGCATTTTCGATGTCCCCGCGGGCAAGCGGGCCATTCTGATTTTTGACGGTGCAATGAGTGAGGCAAAGGTTTTTGTGAACGGACGTCAGGTCTGCTTCTGGCCCTACGGCTACAATGCATTCCACTGTGACGTGACCGATGTCCTGAATGAGGATCGGAAGGGAAACGTCCTGGCGGTACGCCTGGAGAACAAACCCCAGTCCACGAGATGGTATCCCGGGGCAGGACTCTACAGGAACGTGCATCTTCTGACCGTGGATCCAATCCATATCCCTGTCTGGGGCACATTTGTCTCCACTCCTTCCGTAAGCCGCGAGTATGCTTCCGTCCGTCTTGAAACCTCTGTCGAAGGACTTGCACAGGGATGTAAAGTCAAGCTTCTTACACGAATCTTCTCTCCTGAAGGGGACTGCGTGAGTGAGCGTTGTACTGAGTCCGTCGGCTCTTCCTTCGTCCAGAATTTCCTGGTTGAGAATCCCTCCCTCTGGTCTCCGGAAACGCCTGCCCTTTACAGGGCGGTGACTGAGGTCTGCGTGGGGAATGAATTGAAAGACAGTTACGAAACGCGTTTCGGAATCCGGAGCATTGAATTCATTCCGGGAAAAGGATTTTTCCTGAATGGCCGGTGTCGCAAATTCAAGGGTGTCTGCAATCATCACGACCTCGGCCCTCTGGGAGCTGCAGTCAATGTGGCTGCATTGCGCCATCAGCTTGAATTGTTGAAAGATATGGGATGTGATGCCATACGCACCTCACACAATATGCCGGCCCCGGAACTAGTCCGCCTTTGCGACGAAATGGGTTTTATGATGATGATAGAGCCTTTTGACGAGTGGGACAAGGCGAAATGCCGCAACGGATACCATCGTTTTTTCAACGAAACGGCTCCCGACGGAGTGAGGTGGTCGGAAAAGGATATGGTAAATATGATCCGCCACTTCAGGAACAATCCGTGTGTTGTCCTGTGGAGCATCGGCAACGAGGTTCCTACCCAGTGTGACCCTCTCGGTGTCGAGGTTGCGACATATCTTCAGGATATCTGCCACCGTGAAGACCCGACCCGAAAGGTGACCTGCGGAATGGACAGAGTTGACTGCGTACTTGAGAACGGCTTTGCTGCGGCAATAGATGTTCCAGGGCTGAACTACAGGACATTCCGCTATCTGGAATCCTACGAGCGCCTGCCCCAGGGTTTCATCCTTGGCTCCGAGACTGCTTCGGCGGTCAGTTCGCGAGGAGTGTACAAACTTCCCGCACAGAAACGCTTCAGCCACAAATATCCCGACCACCAGTGCTCATCTTTTGACCTGGAAGCCTGCGCCTGGTCAAATATTCCGGATGTCGATTTTGCCCTTGCGGACGATTACGAATGGACTCTCGGCCAGTTCGTCTGGACCGGCTTTGATTACCTCGGGGAACCGAGTCCCTACGATACCGATTCCTGGCCGAACCACAGTTCGATGTTCGGCATAATCGACCTCGCATCAATACCAAAGGACAGATATTATCTTTACAGAAGCGTTTGGAACACGGCGTCGGAAACCCTGCACGTCCTTCCGCACTGGAACTGGAAGAAAGGTGACCTCGTTCCCGTGACTGTTTACACAAATTATCCTTCGGCAGAACTCTTTGTCAATGGAGTAAGCCAGGGTGTCCGTCACAAGGCGGCCTCAGGCTGGACCGCGGATGGCGAATATGTCGGCCTGACCCGTGGAGTTCAGGATGAACCGGTTGAGGGACGCTACAGACTGATGTGGCCGGAAGTGGCATACCAGCCTGGCGAGATTTGTGTAATAGCCTATGATTCAGAGGGCAATGCGGCTGGAAAAACGGTTGTGCGAACCTCCGGGAAACCTCATCATCTGGAATTGTCCGCAGACAAGAATGTTCTGTCGGCTGATGGCAGGGACCTGGCATACGTGACTGTGAAAGTGGTTGACAAGGATGGAAATGTCTGTCCTCTTGACGGCAGCGAGGTCCTCTTCACTGTTTCCGGAGAAGGTTCTTTCCGTGCAGCAGCCAACGGTGACCCTACCTGCCTTGACCTCTTCCACACCGGTCGGATGCACGCTTTCAACGGGATGCTGACCGCCATAGTCCAGTCCTCTGAAATTCCGGGAGAACTGGTCCTGACAGCAAAAGGAAAAGGGCTCGGAACGGCAACCCTGACCATATTTACGCGTTAAAAAAATATTTGTTTATGAAAAAAAGAATACTCGTCCTTCTCCTGGTTCTGGTTTCGGTTACGGCCGTTTCGGCGAAGAAAGACAAACTGGTTTACAAGGATGCTTCTGCCCCTGTGGAATCGAGGGTTGAGGACCTGCTTTCAAGAATGACCCTGGAGGAGAAAATTCTCCAGCTCAATCAGTATATGATCGGGGTCAATGACAATATGAACAACATCGGGACCGTCCCTTCGAACATTCCCGTGGGGCTGGGTTCGGTAATCTATATTCACGAAGACCCTCGGATGAGAAATGAACTCCAGCACAGGATGATTGAGGACAGCCGTCTGGGGATTCCGATGATATTCGGCTACGATGTCATCCACGGTTTCAGGACGATTTTCCCAATTCCGCTTGCACAGGCTGCATCCTGGAATCCTGCGAAGGTCGAGGAGTCCTGTGCCGTGGCTGCACGTGAGTGCAATGCTTCCGGAGTGGACTGGACATTCTCTCCTATGGTCGATGTCGCGCGTGACGGCAGATGGGGCCGCATTTCGGAAGGTTACGGAGAAGACCCTTACGCAGCGTCGGTCTTCTGCCGGGCGGCAGTCCGGGGATATCAGGGCGATGACCTGTCCGCAAAGGGAACCGTGGCAGCCTGTCTGAAGCATTATGTCGGCTATGGAGCCTCCGAGGCCGGTCGTGACTATGTTCCTACGGAAATCTCCCGGCAGACCCTCTGGGACACTTATCTTCCTCCATTCGAAGCAGGTGTAAAGGCTGGAGCCAGGACTCTGATGAGTTCCTTTAATCTCATCAATGGAATTCCATCGACATCAAATCATTACACACTGACTGAAGTCCTCCGTGAGAAATGGGGGCACGACGGTTTTGTCGTGGCTGACTGGGATGCCGTGAAGCAGATTGTCAACCAGGGTGTCGCAAGTGACGGCAAGGAGGCGGCAATGCTCGCTTTCAATGCAGGAGTTGATATGGATATGGTGGACGACCTCTACCGGAAACATCTTCCTGACCTTGTCAGGGAAGGCAAGGTCAGCATGGATTTGATTGATGAGTCCGTCCGGAGGATTCTCAGGGTGAAATTCGAGCTTGGCCTCTTTGAAAATCCTTATGTTGAGGAAGTTCCCCAGGAACAGAGACTGTTGCTTCCCGAGTATCTGGAACTGGCCGAGGCAGTTGCACAGGAGACAATGGTGCTTCTGAAGAATGAGGGCAAACTCCTGCCGCTCGTGCCGAATGGGAAAAAAATCGCCGTTGTAGGCCCTGTGGCTGCGGATAGTGCACCTCTGATGGGCAACTGGAGCGCCCGGGGACGTGTTTCTGACATCACCTGTCTGCGTGATGCAATCGCTGCGGAGTTCGGCACCGGGACGGAAATCCTTTATGCAAAAGGATGTGACTTTGACGGTGATGACGAATCCGGGTTTGAAGAGGCTCTCACAACTGCCTCTAAGGCTGATGTGGTTGTGCTTTGCCTGGGAGAGAAACGCAATTGGAGTGGAGAGAACTGCTCCCGTTCTTCCATCGCCCTTCCGGAGGTGCAGGAAAAGCTTCTTGCAAAGGTTCGTGAGGCAGGGAAGCCGGTAGTCGTCCTTCTGTCCAACGGAAGGTCCCTTGATTTGAGCAGGATTGAACCTCTGTCTGATGCGATTCTTGAAATCTGGCAGCCGGGCACCCGCGGAGCATTCGCCGCAGCCGGAATCCTTTCCGGCCGGTACAACCCGTCAGGAAAACTCCCTGTCACCTTCCCTTACACCACCGGGCAGATTCCAATCTACTACAACCGCCGCAACAGCGGAAGGCGTGGCACCCAGGGAATCTACAAGGACATCACCAGCGAACCTAAGTATGAGTTCGCCTACGGCTTGAGTTACAGCACTTTTGAATATACACCCGTAAGACTCTCCTCGGCCTCAGTCAAAGTCTCTGACAGGAAAGCCAGGATTACTGCCGAGGTGACGGTGAAGAATGTGAGCGGAGTTGACGGAATGGAGACTGTCCACTGGTTCATCTGTGACCCTTATTCTTCAATAGCCCGTCCTGTGAAGGAACTGAAATTCTTTGAAAAACGCCTCATCAGGGCAGGTGAGAGCGAAACTTTCACTTTTGAAATCGACCCTTTGCGAGACCTGGGTTTTGTCAACGGTGAAGGGGACCGCTTCCTTGAAAAAGGTGAATATCACATTATTGTGAAATCGGACAAGGCTGTTCTTCTTGCAGAGTAGATTGCCTCTGTCCGGGAATCCCCTACAAAGACATCTCCCTCTACCACGCCCTCGGAGGCGGTGTGGAGTCTGCAATGTGAGTCCTTCTTGCTAGAAAATGATTATTTTCTAACTTTGCAGGCCGGAATGTTGCGCTGTCCTTTATTGTGGGAATTTGATGTGTTCCCGGCGCGAGAAAACAGGAGGCTTGAAAATGGAAAACTGGAAGGAAAGAACCGGCTTGCTTGTAGGGGAGCAGACCCTCAGGCGTTTCGCAGA
>CAMEBJ010000078.1 GCA_945912085.1 uncultured Bacteroidales bacterium
CCTCTTTTTGTTTCCTGGCAAGTTCGGAATTCTGCTGATTGAGTGAATTCTCTTTCTGCCTTATGCGGTTTTCAGCATCGTGGATCTGATTGTTTTTCTCGTTGATGTACTGCTCGTGCTCGCTCTTGAGCTGGAGGAATTTCTCTTTTGCCTGGTAGATTTTTTCCTTCTTGATGCTTTCAGCCTCAATCCTGGCCTTTTCGAGGATTTCCTCTCTCTTTCCTTTCAGAATGATCTTACGGACGGCAATATACGCCCCTAATGCTATGATAGCGCCGGCCAGGGCCGACAAAGTGTAAAATAAGATTTCCATATAAGTTTTTATATATAAATAGTTTTTCTTTCCATAAATAGACGACGACTGGTCAGCCGTGAAGCCGATCAGTCGTCAGAAAATTCAAAAGCCGTTAGCCTGGTTGTCAGAAAATCTTAAAAAATTAAGATTTGGGCTCCGGAACAGTTCAGAAATCCTCCGTCCCCTGATGGGAATCCCTCTTGTGAGGTCAAATAGGCCTGTCTTCCCTTTCCGAGAAACCCGGTTACTTGATTGGTGTTGATTTCAGCAAACTAAGTAACTAACGGCTATTTCCCAATATCTTCAAGATAACTTTCAGTGTCATCTTTCAATTGCCGGACCTCGGATTCAAAGTCCCTGACACTTTGGTGGAGCCTCATACACTCCATGCCTATATTAAGTGCCACAAGAGACAGGATATCAATCATTTCCCTCTTCTGCATCCGTGACTGGTAGGCGTCAATCATCCTGTTGATTTCATCTGCCGCCTTTCTCATCATCTCCTCTTGTGCCGAATCCGCAGATTTCAGATTGTATGTCCTTTCTGAAATGCGTATCTTGATTTTCTGTTCCATCACTGGCCCTCCATCAATTTGATGCACCTGTCAATATCCCTTATAATCCCGTCAATCTTCCTCCTGGCTTCCACATTCCTTTCTCCGTCACTCCCGAGGAACGCCCCGGCAAGTCCGAGGTTGTCAATCTTTTTTTCCAACTCTTCAATCTGCTTCTTGTAGCCCGTGATCTTGTCGCCTGTCGCCTTCAACTCTTCCCTGAGAACCCTGTTTTCCTCCTTCTCCGATTCGTAGGCCGCCATAAGTCTGCGGAAATTATTTCTGACTTCTTCAAGCATACCTTAATCAATGAGCCATTTGATGCAAAGATAGTGAATATTATTTTAATTCCAAAACAGATTTCATTCCTTCGTCAATCGCCCTGCGGTTGAGAGTAATCAGTTCGCTGTATCTTGCCGGAATGCATTTCCCGAGTCCCCTGTCAACGTTCTCAAGCGAGACAATGGGCTTGAGTGCAAGGAAACCTCCGAGCACAGCCATATTGTAAACCTTGGAATTGCCAACGGAAGCCGCTACGTCAATTGCCGGAATCTGCGCTATCCTGATGTCTTTCCTCTGGGGATGCCTTGTGATTCCGCTCGGGTCGTAGAGCAGGAGGCCTCCCGGTTTTACGGAACTCTCAAACTTGTCCATCGACTGCTGGTTGAGAATGATGGCTGTGTCATATCTGGTGACAATCGGTGAGCCTATCTTGCTGTCGCTCAGAATCACACAGACATTTGCCGTTCCTCCGCGCATCTCCGGTCCGTAAGAAGGCATCCAGGTTACTTCCATATCCTGCATAATTGCAGAGTATGCCAGAATCTTTCCCATCGAGAGCACGCCTTGCCCTCCGAATCCCGCTATGATAATCTCTTCTTTCATTGTGTTTTCCGTTTATTTTTTGAGAATGTCCTTGATGTCTCCTATAGGATATTTCGCGAACATGTTTTCAGTCATCCACTTGTTGGCCTCCACCGGGCTCATCTTCCATCCGGAGTTGCAGGTGGAGACAATCTCGACGAATGACAGCCCGATGCCTTTACCGCTGTATTCGAATGCCTTGCGGATTGCAGCCTTTGCCTTTCTTGCCGCAGCTGCCGTGTGAACCGACTGCCTTGTGATGAAGGCTGTCCCGTCAAGATGTGCAATCATATCCGCCACCACGAGAGGGAATCCGTTGAGTTTAGGGTCGCGGCCGTAAGGAGTTGTCGCCGTCTTCATCCCAAGAAGGGTGGTAGGGGCCATCTGGCCGCCGGTCATACCGTATATTCCGTTGTTTATGAATATTACAACTATGTTTTCGCCCCTTGCGCAGGCATGGATGATTTCAGCGGTTCCGATGGATGCCAGGTCGCCGTCTCCCTGGTAGGTGAAGACATATTTGTCAGGGCAGAGCCTCTTTGTCGCCGTTGCAAGTGCCGGAGCCCTTCCGTGAGCGGCTTCCTGCCAGTCGATATCAATATAGTTGTAGGCAAAGACTGAGCATCCCACAGGGCTGATTCCGATGGTGCGGTCCTGTATGCCCATCTCATCTATGACCTCTGCGAGAAGTTTGTGCACAGTTCCGTGTGAGCAGCCCGGACAGTAGTGCATTACTGTGTCTGTCAGAAGTGTCGGCCTTTTGTAAACTATGTTCTCAGGCCTTTTTATATCTTCGATGTTCATATTCCTTCCTATTTCAGATTATTGAATTTCTTGAATTCAGCGACAATTTCCTCAGGTGTGAAGATGTTTCCTCCCTGCCTTCCGTAGAAACCTACAGGACAGGATGTTCCTGCTGCAGCAAGCCTGATGTCCTCGACCATCTGACCGAGGTTGAGTTCAATGCTCATTATGCTCTTAACTCTTTTTGCGAGAGCGGCTATCTCATTCTCAGGGAATGGGAAAAGGGTGATTGGCCTGAGCAGACCTGCCTTGATTCCTTCTGCCCGGAGTTCCTCCACTACAGCCTCGCAGATGCGGGATGCACAGCCGAATGCCACGAGAAGATACTCGGCGTCTTCTGTCTGGAACTCGCTGTACCTTACTTCGTTCCTGCGGATAAGGTCATATTTTTCCTTCAGTTTCTGATTGAATTTCTCCTGAATGTCGGAGTCGAGTGAAAGGGAAGTGATGATGTTGCGCTCCCTTGAGGATGGCTTTCCGGTGGTGGCCCAGGGAGCGACCTGAAGGATTTCCTCAGCGGTGCGTCTCGGTTTTACCGGGTGCATTTCCACCTTCTCCATCATCTGACCGATGATTCCGTCAGCGAGGATGCCGGCCGGATTGCGGTACTTGAATGCCAGTTCGAATCCCAGGTCCACGAAATCATACATATCCTGTGCTGAGGCAGGTGCCAGAACGATGTTCCTGTAGTCACCGTGACCGCCGCCCTTGACCACCTGAGTGTAGTCACTCTGGCTTGGCTGGATGGTTCCCAGACCGGGACCTCCTCGCATCACGTCAACAACCAGACACGGCAGTTCCGCTCCTGCGATGTAACTGATTCCCTCGCACATCAGGCTGATTCCCGGACTGCTGGAGGATGTCATCACTTTCTTTCCGCAGCTGGCACCCCCGTAAACCATATTGATGGAGGATGTCTCGCTTTCTGCCTGCAGTACGACCATTCCGGTGCTTTCCCAAGGCTTTTCCTTCATCAGAGTCTCCATAACTTCGGACTGCGGGGTAATCGGATATCCGAAATACCCGTCAACTCCGTTGCGTATTGCCGAGATGGCAATAGCCTCATTTCCTTTCATCAGAATCTTCTCAGCCATATCTATTCGGTTTTAATTCTGTAAACGGTAATGACGGAGTCCGGGCAGACTATTCCGCACGCTCCGCAACCGACACAATTGTCAGAAGACATCTCCGCATAGTGGTAGCCTTTCCCGTTCACTGACTTTGAAAGACTTATGCTGGATGTCGGACAGTTAGCGACACAGACACCGCAGCCTTTGCAGTGCTGAATGTCAATTTCTATTGCTCCTTTGTATGCCATCCTTTTGTATTTTTATCAAAACTGGTCCAAATGTACGAAAATTTAAGGAAAATTTAACTATCTTTGAGAAATTTATATGACCGATATGGGATCGATTTTGTTGAAAAATATTGTCCTGGACGGGAAAAACGTTGACATCAGCATTGTGTCCGGGAGGTTCCGCAGCATTGTGCCCTCGGGGACGTTCCCTGTTGGAACTGCTTGTGGGGTAGAGGTTCTCGACTGTTCCGGAATGGTAGCCGTTCCGGGATTTGTGAATATGCACACTCACGCGGCGATGACTCTGATGAGGGGAGTGGGCGAGGACATTGATTTCAGGCATTGGATTGACAGAATCTGGAGAATAGAGGAGAAAATTGATGCCGAATATGTCTATTGGGCGACAAAGGTGGCCTGCATCGAGATGATAAAGACTGGCACGACCACGTTCAATGACCAGTACTGGTTCCCCCTTCACGGCCACAGTGCCGCAGCTGAAATGGGACTCAGGTCTGTGGTCTCATACGTTGTCTGTGACAAAAACAACCCGGAGGAGGCTGCCCGCGAGAAGGAACAGATTCAGAGGATGTATGAGGAGTCGCTCAAATGGCCGGAACACGCACAGTTCGCCGCTGCCTTCCACGCAATCTATTCGGTGAGCGAGGAGATGATCGTCTGGGTCCACGAATTTGCCAAAAAGAGGGGACTGAAACTCCACTTCCATCTTTCCGAGACGGAAAACGAAATTGTGGAGTGTCGCAGGAAACACGGCGGGATGACCCCTGTGGAGTATCTTGACAGTCTTGGAGTGCTTGATTCAGACAGCATTGCAGCTCACACTCTGTGGCTTTCGGAGAATGACATCCGGATTCTGGGAGAACGCAGGGTCAACTGTGTCCACAATGTCAATTCCAATCTGAAACTGTCTTCCGGCTACAAATTCAGGTACAATGAACTCCGTGACAGCGGTGCGAATGTCTGCATAGGTACTGACGGATGCGCATCTTCAAACAATCTGGATATGCTTGAGGCGATGAAGACTTCGGCCATCCTGCAGAAGGCCTGGCGCAGGGATCCTGCAGCAATGCCGCTCGGGGAGTTGATGGATGCAGCCACGGTGAACGGCGGAAAGGCCCTTGGGCTTGAAGTGGGAAGAATAGAGGAAGGAGCCCTTGCGGATATGCTCGTCGTTGACACCGAAAGTCCGTTTTTCCTGTCATCCGGTTCGTTCCTGGCAAATTTCATATACTCCGCCCATTCCGACTGCGTCAGGTCCGTAATCTGCAACGGAAGGCTCATTATGAAAGACAGAATTGTACCGGGAGAAAAGGAAATACTCGCAAACGCAAGGCGTGTGCTCGGAAAGTTGTCGAAATATTAAATATTGTATATATATGGATCCAAGAACAGAGAAAATCAATATTGCAGCTCAGTTCGTTTCAGAAAAAATCGGAGGTAGGAAGCCGGTTGCGGGCATAGTCCTGGGCAGCGGTCTGGGAAAGCTTGCGGACAGGATTTCCGATCCGACGGTCATCCCTTACAGAACCATCCCGGGATTTCCCGAGGCAACGGCAATCGGCCACAAGGGTAATTTCATTGCGGGAGAGCTCGGAGGAAAGTTTGTCATTGCGATGCAGGGGCGTTTCCATTACTATGAAGGCTATCCGATGGAACTGGTGACCCTGCCGATAAGGGTGATGAAGGTCCTGGGGATTTCCGCTCTTTTTGTCTCGAATGCTGCCGGTGGAGTGAACTATGACTACAAGGTTGGGGATATGATGATTATCAGGGACCATATCAACCTTCTGCCCAATCCTCTGATAGGCAAGAATATGGATGATTTTGGACCTCGTTTCCCGGATATGACGAGACCTTACGACCTGAACCTCATCAAGAGAGCTGAAATCATTGCTTCCCAGATGGGACTGAAACTCCGCAAGGGAGTGTATCTTGCCGGTACAGGTCCTTCATACGAGACACCTGCCGAGTACAAATTCTTCAGGCTCGCCGGGGCGGATGCTGTCGGAATGTCAACCATACCGGAGGTCATTGTGGCAAGGCATAGTTCCATTCCGGTCTTCGGTATGTCAGTCATCACCAATGAGGCTCACGACGACTATGCAGAGGACTATGTCAATGACGGGGACGATGTAGTTGCCGCCGCAGATGCCGCTGCCGAAAGAATGACCCTGCTCTTCTCCAAGATGATTGAATCATTGTAATGAAGGAAGAATCCAGGCGGAGGAAGAAGCGTCGGAAGGCATCCTCCAATCCCCGCGAGGTGAGAGACTGACGGTACCCACCTTAGGCCCGTCCGGAAGACAACTCCTTTTGAATTGTTGGCTGAAAAATCTTCTCAGGAAGGTTTTCAGCCATTTTTCAATCACTTCATCACTGTAAACATCCT
>CAMEBJ010000079.1 GCA_945912085.1 uncultured Bacteroidales bacterium
GGGTAAGGAACGGTCATCCTTTCTGTCGCAGTGTCATATTCAAGCAGTCCGTGGATTGTGCCGACAAGCACCTTGCCGTTCCTGCCAAGAGCCATACATTTAACGCTCTCATCATTCATATTTCCGGAAGAAAGGGAAGAATTGTCAATATTCCGAAAACGGAAAATATCTTTGTGCCAGTAGATTAGACCTTCCGAAAGGGTTGCAATCCACACTCCTCCGTTGTAATCAGTGTAGATTTTGGAGATGTCGGTGTGGTGATAGATTCTTTTGCCGTTGATGAGCTGAAGATAGGGAAGAGTCTCCATCTTCTCCCCGTCCTGACTGATACGGCTCACTCCCGAACGGGCCGTTCCCACCCACAAATTATCATCCCTATCCAAAGCTATGGTCGTGAAAAGGTCCTTGGTGTCCGGAGGCATCTGTCTGACAGTCTTGAACTTGTCCTCTATCGTACTGTAGTGAAGAAGGATCTTGTCAAACATTATCCAGAGATTACCGCTGCGGGTGACGTCCATCTCTATTCTGCTTGAGGGCTCCGGAAGGCAGTCGGAAAAATGCCTGACTGTCGTGAAACTGCCAAGACTGGAGTCATAGCAGGCAAGGAAACCGTTCAAAGACGAAAACCAAATGTGGCCGTTGTATTCTCTCATTGTAACGGGCAATCCCATCCCTTCCGGAAGATTGAAAGAATCCGTCGATGAGGCTTCAGGACTGTAGTGCCAAATCCGTCCACGATGGGAACAGAACCAATAGTCTCCATTGCTGTCAATCAGCAGGTTCTGGATGTCACTGTCCTTCACTCCGTAGCTCTCCAACTTTCTCCCGATTTCGTACTCGAACTGTTTTGTCCTCATGTCAAATGTCCAGAAGTCATCCCTCGTCATCAGCCAAATCAGGTTTTCGCGGCTATCGTAGCAGGCGTTGTTCATTCCGGTGTACTCGGTGTAGGGGACCTCAGAAGCATTGTACTTGTAGCTGCGGCAGGAAGCTCCGTCGTAGAGATTGAGCATTGACGAGGTGTGGATGCACATCTGTCCGTCGGGAAGCATCGTTATGTTCCTGACATTGTTGTCCAACAGACCGTTTCCAGATTCGAGAATTCGGAATATGTACTTATCCTCCTGTGCTTGCGAAGTGATTGTAAGCAAGGCTAATAAAGTGGTTACCAACAGCGTGCGAAAGATCATGGTTCTTGTATTAGAGTTGACAAAGATAGCGATTGTTTGTAAAAATTTACAAAATTGACTGAGCATTCGGGAGGACTTGTCCGTTGTATATGGCAGAAAAGGAAATACCAGGTCCGTTTCCAGTAGCAAACCGCAAACAATACTCATCAGATAATGAAAAAAGTTCTAATCCTCGTCTGCCTGCTTGCATCGGCAGTTTCCTGCACGAAAAAAGACGATTTTGTCGATGATGCCATTGATTTCTGTCTCAGACAGACAGACAGGTCACTGGAGCAGCTTCATCCTTACAATTTTTCAATGTCACCAAGGAATGTGGCACCAGGAGACACCATCTGGCATCAGTGTCCCGTCAGTCAGGAACTCTGGACGGAAGGTTTCTGGCCGGGTGTTCTCTGGTATGCCGCCGAATACACTATGGACAAAAAGTACCGGGATGCGGCAAGAGGCTACACCGAAGTGCTTGAATTCCTTTCCAGACAGAAACCCTACGACCACGATCTGGGATTCATAATGCTTTGCAGCTACGGTAACGGTTACCGTGTCACGGGTGATCCCCGTTACAGGATGGCTCTGATCAAGTCCGCCGAGAGACTGCTAGAACTCTACAATCCCAAAGTGGGTACAATTCTCTCCTGGCCGCGTGAAACGGAGTATTTCGGAGGTCACAACACCATTATGGACAATATGATCAACCTTGAACTTCTTTTCTGGGCTGCAGACAATGCTGCAAAACCCATATTCCGAGAGGTGGCCATCGCTCACGCTGACACAACGATGAAGTACCATTTCCGAGAGGACGGAAGCTGTTACCATGTGGCTGTCTATGATTCCGAAGGGGGTGATTTCATCAGGGGCTGCACTCATCAGGGTTACTCCGATGATTCAATGTGGGCAAGAGGACAAGCTTGGGCAATCTACGGATATACAATGGTTTACCGGTTCACCAAAGAGCCCCGCTTCCTTGAGCACGCCCGCAAGGTAACGGACATATACCTGAAGAACCTCCCACAGGACAAGATTCCTTACTGGGATTTCAATGACCCGGGGATTCCAGACGCACCAAGGGATGCTTCCGCTGCCGCGGTCGTGGCATCAGCACTGCTGGAACTGTGTGAATATGTGGATGCCGAAACAGCTGAATATTACTATAGTTCAGCTGTCGAGATGCTCCGCAACCTTGACTCATCATACCGTCCGACAGACGGGAACCCGTCTTTCCTTCTGCATTCCACGGGACATCATCCTGCTGGAAGCGAGATTGACTATTCCATCATCTACGCCGACTACTACTACCTTGAGGCACTTCTGAGACTGAAGAACCGTAAGAAAGACGCCGTCACCTACAAGGCATTCTACCCCGGAGCAATCTGGAAGGACAACAACGGAAAACACATCAATGCCCACGGCGGTGGAATTCTCCTCCACAAAGGAATTTACTACTGGTTCGGAGAGCACAAGACCGAAGGACGGGCAGGAAACAAGGCACACGTAGGTGTCCACTGCTACTCTTCAAGAGATCTCTACAACTGGAAAGATGAGGGTATCGCCCTGAAAGTCAGCAAAGATGACTCCAGTGACATTGCCGACGGCTGTATTCTTGAGCGTCCGAAAGTCATCTACAATGCAAAAACACACAAATTCGTGATGTGGTTCCACCTCGAACCGAAAGGAGCCGGTTACGAAGGAGCAAGGGTGGGAATCGCCCAGGCTGACAAGGTCACGGGTCCCTACACCTTCATTAGAAGCACCCGATGCGAGGTCGCGAACTGGCCGGTCAATGTCCAACCTTTCCACAAGGAACCCGTGAAGGAACGTTATCTGATGGACAGGGCCAACCTTGCATTCGGCGAGCATCCTGATTCCGTCAACACACTGGGACGGGATTTTGCCAAAGGACAGCATTCCCGCGACCAGACCCTCTTTGTCGACGATGACGGCAAAGCCTACCATATCCGTTCATCCGAGTCCAACAGTGTCATCCAGATCAGCCTGCTGACCGATGACTATCTCGATTTCTCCGGGAAATACATCAGAGCTTTCATCGGAACCAGACTCGAAGCTCCTGCAATCTTCAAAAAAGACGGTCTCTACTACATAATGGGGTCGGAATGTACCGGTTGGAGGCCTAATCCAGCCCACTCCGGAGTTGCCGAATCCATCTGGGGTCCGTGGAAGGAAACCGGAAATCCGTGTGTGGACAAGGATTCCGAGACTACCTACTTCTCCCAAAGCACTTGGATTATACCCGTTGCCGGAAAAAAAGATGCCTACATATATATGGGTGACCGCTGGAGACCGGAGAATGCCATTGACGGAAGGTACATCTGGCTTCCTCTCGAATTCGAGGACGGACGCTTCATCCTCCGTTGGAGAGATGAGTGGGATTTGTCTTTTTTCAATGATTAACATCTGATGAATACTAGATATTAACTAAATGTGACGGTTTATACTTCTATTTGTTACAAAAGAGACCTATGAGGCTGTATGCTATATCATATCTTTGCATCAAACCACATTTAGACATTATGACAAAAAGAGTGTTATCTGGTGTTCTTCTAACCTGCCTCCTGATTCAAGGGTGTTCATCCTTCTCTGTTCAGGAGTCCATTGACTACTGTGCATCCCAGGCACGGAAGACTCTTGCAATCGAATTTCCGGAAAATGGGATGCCAAATTCTATCCCGTCAGGTTCAGACCAATGGCAGTTCACTTTTGCCGGAGGATGGACAAGCGGTTTCTGGCCGGGTGAACTCTGGTACTTATATGAAGGTACGGAAGACCCGTTCTGGAAAGAAGCTGCCATCCGTGAGACTGAGAAAATGATGGCGGTAGCTTACAAACCGGCCCGCAGCCACGATGTCGGATTTATGATGACCACCAGCATAGGCAACGCCTACAGGCTCACGGGAGACATCCGCTACAAGGATGCCCTCGTCAGTGCTGCGGATTCCCTCGCCAAGCTCTACAATCCGAACGTTGGCACGATTCTCTCCTGGCCAAATATGGTCCAGAAGATGGGATGGCCCCACAACACCATCATTGACAATATGCTCAACCTTGAACTTCTGTTCCAGGTAGCTTTGGAGAATGACCGTCAGGACTTGTACGACCTTGCTTTCAGACACGCAGAAGTGACAATGAAGCACATCTTCCGTGAAGACTGGTCAACCTTTCACGTGATGGTCTTTGACGAAAAGACCGGTGAATTCATCGCCGGTCACACACATCAGGGATGGAAAGACGAATCTACCTGGTCCAGGGGACAGGCCTGGGCCGTTTACGGATTCACTATGGCCTACCGATTCACACAGTATCAGCCTTTCCTCGAAGCCGCGATGAATGCAGCCGATTTCTTCCTCTCCCATCTTCCTGAGGATATGATTGCCTACTGGGATTTCGACGCCCAAGAACAACTCGGGAACCAGCCGCGTGACTGCTCTGCTTCCGCAATCGTTGCATCTGCTCTGCTCGAACTTCAGGGCTTTGCTCCAAAAGGGAAATCCGCTGCATATCTTAAGGGAGCAAAACGGATTATAAAGTCCCTTTCTTCGGATGCCTGCCGTGCCGCTGGGCAGTGTTCAGCCTTCCTTCTCCACGCAACGGGGCATATGCCGAACGGTTATGAAATAGATGCCTCCATCAGCTATGCTGACTACTATTATATCGAGTCTCTGATAAGACTTAAGAATCTTAAAAAATAATTCCCTATTTATTCACTAATAATCAATTCTATGAAATCATTTTTCAGATTTTCTTTGAAAGCACTGATGATTGCTGCTGCAATGTTTCTCACAACGGAAGCATTCGCGCAGCAGGCAGTGTCCGGAAAGGTGCTTGACACCAACGGACAGCCGGTCATTGGTGCAACTGTATTGGTTAAGGGTACCAACAATGGTGTTACAACTGATTCAAAAGGTGCCTTCTCAATCAATGCCAATGACGGAACAGAGGTCATCATTTCTATTCTCGGATACGAGGAAAAGACAGTCAGTCTTAAAAATGGAATGACAGTCGTGGTAGCCGAGAGCTCTGAACTTCTCGACGAAACCGTTGTTGTCGGTTACGGTACAATCAAGAAAAGAGATCTCACTGGTTCAGTAGCATCCGTTTCCACTGCAGATCTTGTGAAAACAGGAACAACGAATGCAGCAGGTGCTATTCAGGGAACTCTCCCTGGCGTGCAGATCCAGCGTTCAAACAACAAACCGGGTGGAGGATACAACATTCTCATCCGTGGTGTCAACACAATCAGCGGAAGCACATCGCCTCTGGTGGTTATTGACGGAGTTCAGGGGGCATCACTTGAAAATATCAACCCCGATGACATCGAGAGAATAGACGTGCTCAAGGACGCATCGTCAACTGCAATCTACGGTTCCCGGGCAGCCAACGGTGTCATCGTTGTGACTACCAAGAAGGGAAAGCAGGGCGAAAAACCTACTGTATCAGTCCGTTTCCAGGGTGGCGTTTCAATGCTTACCAACTATAACATGGATATGATGAACTCCGAGCAGCTTCTGGAATTTGAGCAGATCTGTGTCCCGGAGCTCCGCACGGATGCGTCATACCAGGCAAAGAAGAATTTCATTCTCGGCAATAATATCGATTTTGACTGGACTTCATACCTGTTCGATCAGGCGGCTCCTGTCTATCAGGCAGATGTTTCCCTCAAAGGAGCAACTGATAAGTCAAACTACTATGTATCAGCAGGTTTCTACAGCGAGGAGGGAACAGCCAAATCCAATTCGGGATCGGACCGCTTCACTCTCCGTACCAACCTTGACACAAAGATTGCAGAGTGGTTCAAATTCGGAGTGAACATCTCCCTTTCATACACAAAATATCAGACAATCACAACGGGATGGTACACA
>CAMEBJ010000080.1 GCA_945912085.1 uncultured Bacteroidales bacterium
GGAAACACGGATCGAGTCCTGATTTTTTCCGGGAGGATGACGCGGGTCAAGCGGCTTGACCTGCTTGTGGATGCCCTGGTGCTGTTGCAGAGTGCAGGATTCCGCTGCAATGCCGTTCTGGTCGGTGACGGGGAATGCCGACGGGAGTTGGAGGCGTCAGTCAGGGAAAAAGGTGTTGCAGAAAGAGTCTGGTTTTACGGGGAATGTTACGACGAGGAGCGACTCTCGGAGCTGATTTTCAACGCTGACCTCTGCCTCTCACCCGGCAATGTCGGACTGACGGCCATACACGCGATGAGGTACGGCACACCGGTTGCCACCCACAATGATTTTGAAACTCAGATGCCGGAATATGAGGCGGTAATCCCCGGGAAAACCGGTGTTTTGTTCGAAAAGGACGACCCTGCTTCGATTGCCGCTGCGGTGTTGGACTGGTTCACAAAGGGGCCTGACAGGGAAACTGTCAGGGGGGAGTGTCTCAGAAATCTTTCCGAACGGTGGAATTCCGATGCCCAGATGGAAATTTTCAGGACTGTTCTGGGATCATATTCTTGCGGGAAGTGATTATGTTTGACAGGTTTGTGAAATATGCAAAGTCCGTCGGGACTTATTTTGGCGCCACCCTGATTCCGATGGTGCTGATGGCTCTTGTCAATCCTCTGATAGCCTTGAATATGTCACCTGAGGACTATGCTGTCTCGGGCTACTACACTTCATTTGCCGCCCTGTTCTCTCCCGTGATAGTTTTTTATATGATAAACTATTACAACAAAAGGTACTACGAAACTTCTCCCGAGGAACGTCTCCGACTGAGAGCCCTGCTTTTCAAGGCTCTGATTCTTTTCTCCGGGGCTGTCTCCCTGCTCTGTCTTGCTGTCCTTGGTGGTTTCATCTGCCTTTTCAGGCCTGATTTCGAGTTCCCTTTCTTTCCTTATGCCGCCCTGATGGTGTTTGCCATCCCTCTGACCGGTATTTACAAACTCGAGCAGGCGGAATTCCGTATGTCAAGGGATGCATCCGGGTATTTCAGACTGACCGTCACTGCAGGAGTTGTCCTTGTCGCAGCCAATCTTTTCTTCGTTGTTCTCCTCAGGATGGGGGCGGTGGGAAAACTTCTGGCTCCCCTTGCAGCGAACCTCTCGATTTTTGTGTATCTCCTGGTGAAGCACAGGAATCTGTTTTTCATCCGCACCGAATTCAGGGAATTCCGCACTGTGCTTTCATTCTGCCTTCCGCTTGCTTTCGGAGCAATGCTGGGATATTTTTTCAACGGCTATGACAGGACCTATCTGGAGACACTCCCGGACACTGTCGAGTACGGAAACTACATAGTCGGTTCGCAGATAGCCGGTTACCTGACCTCGCTCTCGACAGCAGTGACTTCCACGTTCCAACCGGACCTGTATGAATCCGTTGCAAAGCGCAACAGGGGAATGCTTCTGCGTTCCTGTGTCCTGCAAATTGCAATCATTGCCCTTGGAGTTGCCGTGTTCGTGATGTTCTGTCCTCTGGTTGTGCGCCTTCTCACGGCAGGACGCTATGTCGCCGCTGCACCCTACGCGAGAATCATAGCTTTCTCCACTCTTGCCTCATCGTTATATTTCATATTGAACAATTACACCATAGCCAGAGGCTATCCAAGGCTCTACCTCTACACGACTTTGGTTGGAAGTATAATCACGATGATGGCCTATCCTTCTGTAGTTGAGGCCTTTGGATATAATGGAGGCGCTCTTATGACCTCTGTCTCATATCTGATTCTCATTTCCCTCAATGTCATATTTCTTCTTGTCACAAGGCTTTTTCGCCTCCGCAGGTGCTGACGCATTTTGAAGAAATGATGAGAATTATTATATTTGCAGGTTGTTAAATAGGGATTATTATGTCTTTTACAGATATTTTCAAAAAGATTTTCGGTTCTAAGGCGGAGCGTGACCTCAAGCAGCTTCGCCCGATTCTTGACAAGGTGCTGGCCGCCTATGAGACGGTGGACAAACTTTCGGATGACCAGCTGAGGGCAAAGACCGAGCAGTTGAAAAAATTGATAGCAGACAGGATTTCTGCTGACAGGCAGCGAATTGAGGAAATAAAGGCAGAGCTGGAGAAGGATATTCCTGTGGAGCAGAAAGAGAAGTTGGCTTCCGAATCGGACAAACTTACCAAGAAGGTTGACGAGGAGGTTGAGGCTGTTCTGAATGAAATACTCCCCGAGGCTTTCGCCGTGATGAAGTCCACTGCACGCAGGTTCAAGGAGAATGCCGTGATCGAGGTTGCCGCGACGGATTTCGACCGTGACCTTGCCGCCACGAAGGATTTCGTGGAGATTCAGGGTGACAAGGCCTTGTGGCACAACCACTGGATGGCCGGTGGAAACGAAATCGTCTGGGATATGGTTCACTACGACGTGCAGCTCATCGGAGGTATCGTGCTCCATCAGGGCAAGATTGCCGAGATGGCCACCGGTGAGGGAAAGACCCTTGTTGCCACACTCCCGGTTTTCCTGAATGCCCTTGCAGGGATGGGAGTGCATGTTGTGACTGTTAACGACTACCTCTCGAAACGAGACTCGGAGTGGATGGGACCTCTCTATATGTTCCACGGTCTTTCAGTTGACTGCATTGACAAACACCAGCCGAACAGCGAGGCCCGCAAGAAGGCCTACGCCTGCAGCATTACTTTCGGTACGAACAATGAATTCGGTTTCGATTACCTGAGGGACAATATGGCGGTTTCGCAGAAGGATCTTGTTCAGAAGAAACACCATTACGCCATTGTCGATGAGGTTGACTCCGTGCTCATTGATGATGCCCGTACTCCTCTGATTATCTCCGGTCCGGTGCCAAAGGGTGACGACCAGCAGTTCCTGGAGTTCAAACCGTATGTGGAGCGTCTGGTGAACAACCAGAGGACATTGGTTACCAATACTCTGAACGAAGCGAAGAAACTCATTGCAGCAGGCGACGAGAAGGAGGGAGGAAAACTTCTGCTCAGGGCCTACAAGGGACTTCCGAAGTACAAGCCTCTCATCAAGTATCTCAGTGAACCGGGTATCAAGCAACTCCTTCAGAAAACGGAGAATTACTACATCCAGGACAATGAGAGGGAGATGCCGGTTGTGACCGACCCGCTCTACTTCGTAATCAATGAGAAACAGCATTCCGTCGATATGACGGACAATGGACACGACCTTCTGGCCGGCTCCCTCGACGATTCGAAATTCTTCATCCTGCCGGATGTGGGTTCCGCAATTGCGGAGATTGAAAAATCAGATCTTCCTTCTGGGGAGAAAACCGCGAAGAAGGACGGGATAATGGCGGACTTCGCCCTGAAATCCGAGCGAGTGCACACTGTCAATCAGCTCCTTAAGGCGTATGCGATGTTCGAGAAGGATGTCGATTACGTCATAATGGACAACAAGGTGAAGATCGTGGACGAGCAGACCGGCCGTATAATGGAAGGCCGCCGCTGGAGCGACGGACTCCATCAGGCTGTCGAGGCGAAGGAAAATGTCAAGGTGGAGGCTGCAACGCAGACATTTGCAACAATCACCCTGCAGAACTATTTCCGTATGTACCACAAACTTGCAGGTATGACAGGTACTGCGGAGACCGAGGCCGGGGAGTTCTGGTCCATCTACAAGCTTGACGTCGTGGTCATCCCGACGAACAAGCCGATTGCAAGAATAGACCAGAACGATTTGATATACAAGACAAAGAAGGCGAAATACGAGGCTGTCATCAACAGGATTGTCGAACTGACCGCCGAAGGCAGGCCTGTGCTTGTCGGAACGACAGACGTCGAGACTTCCGAACTCCTGAGCAGAATGCTCAGACTCAGGGGAATCCAGCATCAGGTCTTGAATGCCAAGCAGCACGCCCGTGAGGCAGAGATTGTTGCACACGCTGGTCAGAAGAGTACCGTGACGATTGCCACCAATATGGCTGGTCGTGGTACCGACATCAAACTTTCCGATGAGGTCCGCAAGGCCGGTGGTCTTGCCATCATTGGAACGGAACGTCACGACAGCCGCCGTGTGGACAGACAGTTGCGTGGACGTGCAGGTCGTCAGGGAGACCCGGGAACTTCGACATTCTATGTTTCCCTTGAGGACAAGCTGATGCGTCTGTTCGGATCTGAAAGAATCGCTGGGGTGGTTGACAAACTTGGAATGGAGGACAACGAGGCCCTTGAGGCTCCGATGCTGTCAAGTTCAATCGAGAGAGCACAGAAGAAGGTCGAAGAAAACAATTTTGGAATAAGGAAGAGACTCCTCGAGTACGACGATGTAATGAACTCCCAGAGGGAGGTCATATATACCAGAAGACGCAACGCCCTTTCGGGCGAGAGAGTTGAAATCGATGTGATGAACACGATGCAGGATATGGCGGAGATTATCGTGGAGGTGACTGACGGATATGATTTTGAGTCGTTCAACGAGTATCTGATGCGCTCCCTGTCAATCGAGTCCGGATTCACACCTGAATTCTACGGAAATGCAAAGTCGCAGCAGATAACTGAGGCTCTTTTCAGGAATATGCTTGAGGTTTACCGCAGGAGGATGGACACGATGGCTCAGAAGGCATTCCCGGTCATTAAGGATGTCTTTGAAAAACAGGGCTCGCTGTACCAGAACATCGCAATCCCGATTTCGGACGGACGCAAGGTTCTCACCCTGTCTGTAAACCTCCAGAAGGCGTATGAGACCGAAGGCAGGGAAATTGCCCGCGCCCTTTCGAAGACAATCACCCTCTACCAGATTGATGAGCATTGGAAAGAGCACCTCAGGGATATGGATGATCTGAAGCAGTCGGTTCAGAATGCCACCTACGAGCAGAAAGATCCGCTTCTGATTTACAAGTTCGAGAGTTTCAATCTCTTCAAGGATATGCTTGAAGCCCTGAACAAGGATGTGCTTTCATTCCTCTTCCGTGCCCACATTCCTTTGAGAGATGCCTCACAGCCTCCTCGTCAGGCTCCCATCCAGCGCAAACCGGATCTGAGCCAGATGCAGACCAGCAGAACGGACCTGGTGACCAACGGACCGGACCAGAAGAGCAAGATGCCTGTCCACGCAGAGAAGACTGTAGGCAGGAATGACCCTTGTCCATGCGGATCGGGAAAGAAGTACAAGAACTGCCACGGTAAAAATGTGTAAATAATCAACAATATGGCGAAAATAGAGCAAACCGTGAATGTGAATTCCATCAGCAGGATTTCTTCCGGTACATATTTCAAGGGTGAACTGAGTTCACCGTACGATTTGAGGATAGATGGATTCTTTGACGGAAAGATCTATTCCAAGGGAAGGGTTGTGATAGGGGAGAGTGCCAATGTCTCAGGAGAGATAATTTGCGAGAATGTGGATTTGTGGGGAACGATGAATGGAAATTTCCACGTGAAGGATACCCTTGTGCTGAAGAGTGACTGCAATATGACAGGGGAATTGCACACCCGAAAACTCTTTGTGGAGCTCGGAGCAATTTTCAATGGATCCTGCAGGATGATTTCCGAGAAGGAATACGATGCACTCGTTTCCAAGTCGGAACTTCCCGGCAAGATGAACGGACCGGCCTCACCTGCTGTCGAGGCTCCGAAAAAATAGGTGAATCTTACAATGGGGATGTTTTGGTTTTGACAGCATCTGACATTGGATGGTAAGCACGCCGGGCGTCGGTGGTTAGCCCGTTAATCTCAGCCTCCAAACAATTAGTTGGCAACAACAATTATGCACTCGCTGCCTAATTTACCAAGTAAATTAGCTTAATCCCTGCCGCCAAGGCTGCGGCAGCGACGAGTATCCCTCCGTTCTTTAGGCCGGTTATGAAAGGAAACAGGGGTATCATCCAAACCGGATGCGGTGGCAGACTCCTCTAAAGCCACTCAAGTCTCAGAGGATAAGTCCACGGTGGCCCGTCTTCCGGCAGCCATGGACCGACAACCAAAGGCAGACTAAGCGTGTAGAAAGCTCTCTGGTG
>CAMEBJ010000081.1 GCA_945912085.1 uncultured Bacteroidales bacterium
TTGCACCTACACCGCCCTCAAGGAGGTCGAAAAAGAACTGAACATCGCAGGAGTAGAAACAGAGATATTCCACATCGGCACCAAGCCCCTGTCTGGTTGCCTGGGATGCGCCCGCTGTCTGGAAAACGGTGGTAAATGCTTTATGGATGATTCCGTGAACGCATTCCTGGAGAAAGCTGCAACGGCAGATGGTTTTGTCTTCGGCAGCCCGGTGCATTTCGCCAGCGCAAGCGGAGCGATTACCTCCTTTATGGACAGGGCTTTCTACGGCAAGGGCAATCTTTTCCGTTTCAAGCCTGCCGCAGCAATCGCAAGTTGCCGCAGGGGTGGGGCAACCGCCACCTTCGACCAGTTGAACAAGTATTTCACCATCTCCTCAATGCCTGTGGTGTCATCGAAGTACTGGAATATGGTCCATGGCAACAAGCCCGAGGAGGTCGTACGCGACGAGGAGGGGATGCAGACAATGAGGGAATTGGGCAAGAATATGGCCTGGCTTCTGAAATGCATCGAAGCCGGTCGCCTCAGCGGAATAGAACTTCCTGTGCCGGAAGCTCCTGTCAAGACCAATTATATAAGGTAATATTTACAATATTGAACTTAAGTCTCGCAAGACGAAACACCTTGTTTGAAGATGCTTTAGCATCGATAGTAAGTCCTTTCCCCGAGGTCGTGAGCGGAAAGCAAAACAGTCCAGCGGACTTTTTGCAGCGAGCAGCCCGGAGGGACGGTGAGGATTTAGGATAGGGGTAACGTAGATGAGAAATGTGCGGTTGGAAGAAGTTTCGCAAGACGCACAACCCTCACGATAATAGAAAATTATGAACTTGCGAAACTTGAGGAGTGAATATTCCGAAAAAAAGAAAGGGTGACTGAAGGTCCGTTGACCACAGCCACCCTGTTCTTTCAGCGAATGCCGTTGTCAGAACGGCAAATCGTCTTCATCGAGAGTTCCGGCAGGCTCTTCCATCGGAGGAGGAGGCATCGGACCGGGATCCTGTGACGGAGCACTTGCCGCAGGAGCGGCAGATTCGATTCTCCACGCCCTGACGTCAGTGTACCAGCGCCCGTTGTACTCCCTGCTGCTCAGATTGAAGGACACTTTCACCTTGTCCCCGTCATTGTGCCTTGCAAGATCCCTGACCTTGTCTTCGCCCCAGACGTTCATACAGACCTGGGTCGGGAAGTTTCCCTCCTGATACTCAAAGATGAACTCCTGCTTTGACCATGGACCTCGTGCCGAACTGCCGTTCTGCACATTTAGCTTGCGGACTATCCTGCCTTCAAGTTCCAATGACATAACTCCTTGACTCTTTATTTGGATTCTTCTTCTGTTGCAGGAACTTTGCCAACCTTCACGACATCAACGTCGAAGATAAGCACTGAGTTAGGACCGATCTTGCCCATATTGCGCTGACCGTAACCGAGTTCTGCAGGGATGTAGAGCTGGATCTTTCCGCCCTCTCCAACGAGCTGGAGACCTTCTGTCCAACCTTTCACAACGCGGTTGAGCATCATCTTGACAGGCTCGCCTTCCTTGTCGGAAGCGTCAAACTCGGTTCCGTCGATGAGGGTACCTGTGTAGTGAACGTAAACTGTGTCGACAGGACCTGCCTTAACCTCGTTGCCTTCAGCAAGAATCCTGTACTGAAGACCGCTCTCAGTAACGTTGATTCCGTCTTTCATCTTGTTCTCCTCGAGGAATTTCTCTCCTTCCTTGAGGTTCTTTTCAGCCTCGTAGGCACTTCTCTTCTGGATGAAGTTGTTGAAGAGTTCGTTCATCTTGTCTGGGCTGATCTTGAACTGATCGTTGAAATCAGGGTCGTTAGGGGTTCCCTCAGCCTTGATGAAGTCCATCATACCTTTTTTGATGGCTGCGTAGTTGAGGTCCTCTCCGAAGTTGTTGGCTTTGATGAAGTAACCGAAGTTCACTCCGATGAGGTAGCTCACTGAGTCAGTCTCGGCAGCTGTAGGAAGCTGTGCCTCGATGTCTACGCTGGATGATGATTTGCAGGAAACTGCAAGAGCAAGGGCAGTTGCTGCGATTGCGATGAATTTGATTGTTTTCATAATGTTTAAATATTGTTATTGGTTTTTACTTTGTTCTTGTTCTTTGGAAGTATCTGTTCCGCAGTCAGCTTCTTCGCCTTTCCCTTGCAGGTCAGGCTGACGGCAAGCAACCCGCAGAGGGCGGCTGTGGTGGATGTCAGCAGAATGCTGATCTTTCCGATGTCAACAAGTCCCGGATCGGAGAATGCCAGGCCGTTCACAAAGATTGACATCGTGAATCCGATTCCGCCGAGCACTCCGGCAGAGGCGAGCTGTATCCAGGTGACTCCGGAAGGCTTGTCGGCAAGCCTGCATTTGATGCTGAGGAAGCTGAAAAGGAAAATTCCTATCGGCTTGCCGAAGAGCAGTCCGAAGAAGATTCCCAGGGTGATTGACGGGATACTTCCTCCGAAAAGGTCGAGGCTGAGCGGGACTCCGGCATTTGCAAGGGCGAAAATCGGCATCACAAGGAAATTGACAATCGGGTGCAGACGGCTCTCCAGCCTGTGCATCAGAGGGTCAACCTTGTCGATTTCCTGATTCATGCTATGGATGATGTGCTGCTGCTCGGGACTTGCAAGGATGTTCACCTGTGCATTGCTCGTGAGTCTGAACTTTTCCAGCAGGTAACCGATTTTGGTCTGGAACTTGATTTCGTTGATGTTTCCGCGTGACGGAATCACGGTGGCGAGCAGAACTCCGGCGATGGTCGCGTGGATTCCGGATTTGTAGGTAAAATACCACATAAACAAGCCCGGAATGACGTACAGTGCCATATTTTTGACCCTTGCCCTGTTGAAAATCAGCAGTATTAACCAGATCAGTCCGGCATATATCAGGAAGTTGAGATGCAGGGCGTGGGTAGGGTAGAAGATGGCCAGGACTATGATTGCCCCGAGGTCGTCAACGATGGCGAGGGCGGTCAGGAACACTTTGATTCCTATAGGGACCCTGTCTCCAAGAATGGAGAGCACACCCACGGCGAAGGCGATGTCGGTTGCCATCGGGATTCCCCATCCGTGTGCCGTGTCAGGATTGCCGTGGTTGAAGATGGAGAAGATGAGAGCCGGGACAACCATTCCTCCAAGGGCTGCCATTATCGGAAGAATCGACCTTCTGACCGAGGAGAGCTGGCCCACAAGAATCTCCCTCTTGATTTCCAGCCCGACAACGAAGAAGAAGACCGCCATCAGGGCATCGTTCACCCAGTCCCTGAGGCTCATCTCAAGGGTGAAGTTGCCGATGTTGATGCTTGCGTTCTGATCCCACATCCTGTCGAACCACTGTCCGCCTGGAACTGTAGCCAGAATCACCGCAATGATGGCGCAGGCAAGGAGCAGAATCCCGCCTGTCGCTTCATTGTGAATGAAGTTGTTGAAAACATGAAGTATTTCCCGGTTCCTGTACTGCGAAATGTTGCCTTCCGCGGCATTTCTACCTTTTGTAACAGCCATTGTCTTTGTTTTTTAGTAAACTTTCGAATGTTACCACCTGAAAGAAGTCTCTCCAGGGCATATTCCACCCCTTTTGGGGATAGAACCCGCAAAGGTACAAATAAAAAAGACCAATAAAAATTTGTCAGGTAGAAATTATTGTTTTAATTTAGTTGAATTAATTTCAGAGAATATGGAAATCAGTTCTGCGGATCTTCATTCGAAATTGAAGGAATTCTTTGGCTTTGACACATTTAAGGCGGGCCAGGAGGAAATTATTACCCATCTCATTGGAGGTGACAATGCTTTTGTACTTATGCCGACGGGAGGGGGCAAATCCCTCTGCTACCAGTTGCCGGCCCTTGTGATGGAAGGCACTGCTATTGTCATTTCTCCTCTGATTGCCCTGATGAAGAATCAGGTGGATGCCATCAGGGGTTTTGTGGACGGAAAGGATGGCATTGCACATTTCCTCAATTCCTCCCTTTCGAAGGCTCAGGTCACCGAAGTGAAGGAAGACCTTCTCTCGGGAGTGACGAAGTTGCTTTATGTTGCCCCTGAATCATTGACCAAGGCAGAAAACATCTCCCTGCTGAAAGAAATAAGAATCTCTTTCTACGCGGTTGACGAGGCGCATTGCATTTCCGAATGGGGACACGACTTCCGGCCGGAATACCGCCGCATCAGGGCAATAATAGACGAAATCGGCAGAGCTCCCCTGATTGCCCTCACAGCCACAGCCACGCCTAAGGTGCAGAGCGACATATTGAAAAATCTGGGAATCGCGGATGCGAGGGTCTTCAAGTCGTCGTTCAACAGACCGAATCTCTACTATGAAATAAGGGACAAGTCCGACCCCAAGAGGGAAATAATCAAGTTCATAAAACAGCATCCGCGCCGTTCGGGAATAATATATTGCCTCAGCCGCAAGAAAGTTGAGGAACTTGCCGAGTTGTTGAATATCAACGGTATAAAGGCTCTTCCATACCACGCCGGACTTGATGCGAAGACCCGAGCGGAGAACCAGGACCGCTTCCTGATGGAGGATGTGGACGTGATTGTGGCAACAATCGCATTCGGTATGGGAATCGACAAGCCTGACGTGCGTTTTGTCATTCATTACGACATTCCGAAGAGCATTGAGGGATATTATCAAGAGACAGGTCGTGCCGGCAGGGATGGCAAGGAAGGAATCTGCCTGACATTCTACAGCGAGAAGGACATACGAAAACTTGAGAAGTTTATGCAGGGCAAGCCAATCGCCGAGCAGGAAATCGGAAAGCAGCTTCTGATGGAAACCGTCTCTTACGCAGAGTCGAACCAGTGCCGCAGGAAACTGCTGCTCAATTACTTCGGCGAGGACTACACCAAAGACAACTGCGGAGCGTGCGACAACTGCCTGCACCCGAAGGCAACTTTCGACGGGAAGGAGGATTTGTGCCTGCTGATGGATCTCATACTTTCAATGCCGGAGCATTTCAAGGCGGAGTATCTGGCCAACATTCTTGCAGGTGTCTCAAATTCACTCATCAAATCCTATAGGCACGACCACTCGGAGTTTTTCGGTGCAGGGGCTCCTCACACGGTGAAATTCTGGCTTGCAGTCATCAGGCAGGGTCTCCTGCTGCATCTGCTTGAAAAGGAAATCGAGTCTTATGGTCTTATCTCAGTTTCAGAGAAGGGAATGGAATTCCGCGAGGCTCCATATTCCGTAAACCTTACTCAGGACAGGGAGTTTGCCGAAGGCGAGGATGACGATGAAGACGTTTCAGCAGCCGTACCGAAAGGGGGTGGAGGAGACCAGGTTCTCCTGTCGATGCTCAAGGATCTTCGCAAATCTATGTCAAAGAGACTGAACCTGCAGCAGTGGGTGATTTTCAGTGATGCGTCTCTTGAGGATATGTCGATTCTGTACCCTGTCACCTACGATGAGCTGAAGAATTGCCAGGGAGTCGGAGAGGGCAAGGCTCGCAAATTCGGAAAGAGTTTCATTGAACTCATCGGTAAATATGTACAGGAGAATGAGATAGACCGTCCTGACGATTTCATTCTCAAGACAACCCCGGGCAAATCCGCCAACAAGGTGTTCATCATCCAGAGCATCGACCGCAAACTCCCGCTTGAGGACATCGCTGCCGACAAGGGCCTTGAGATGGATGAACTTCTGACGGAAATCGAGGCGATTGTCTGCTCTGGAACGAAGCTCAACATAGACTACTACATTGACCAGTCAATGGATGAGGATGTCGTTGATGACATCTACGACTATTTCAGGAACGAGGCCCAGTCCGATTCAATCAGCGAAGCCGTAGAGGAACTCGGCCCTGACTACGACGAGCAGGACATCCGCATCGTCCGCATCAAATTCCTCTGCGAGGTCGCCAACTAAAGTC
>CAMEBJ010000082.1 GCA_945912085.1 uncultured Bacteroidales bacterium
ATGACGGCTGAACCAAGCCAGAACCAGCTGACTTCCGTAAAATCGTGAACCCTGACTATTTCCCCGAGCTGGTTGGTCGTTTCAACGATGTTTCCGTCCAGAAGAAGGCCTGTGGCAATGTTCTGAAGACCTGCCGCAGCATAAGATGCAATTCCGACTATGCCCAGGGCTGCTCCCGTGGCCTTGCGTGGAACGAGGTCTATGGCCATCAGACCGCCAAGGAAAGCGATGAGAACGCCTATGGCTATTCCGAAGAGGACCATCGAGACAATCACCGCCAGCCTGCTTTGACTGCAGAAGAGGAAGAGGTACAGAGCCACCGACTCCAGCATACCTGCCGCAAAAGCCGGATATCTGCGGTCACCCTTGAACAGGACATCGGACAGCCATCCGGAAATTACCGTTCCGATGATACCGAAAACAGGGTTAATGCCAATTATCGCCGCAGCCTCGGTGAGGTTGTAACCTCTGGCTTCCTGAAGGAAAATCGTTCCCCATTCATTGATTGCATACCGGCTCATATACATAAAAGCTGAAGACAGCGCCAGAATCCACACGCCGGGATTCTTGATTACCTGTCTCTGCAGCCTGCGTGTCAGGGCATTCTGCTCCGCTTTTGCCGCCCCGGCTGCCAAACGGTCTGCCTCAAGTTCTTCAGCCGTCTTTTCCCCGGACAGGACCTCTATTGGAGGAAGTCCTTTGCTCTCAGGCGTGTCGTGAAGGAAAAAGAGGATGATCAGCACTCCAAGAACACCTGCCAAAGCGGCTCCGAAGAAACCCCACTTCCATCCGAATGCGGCAATCAGAGAGCCGACAAAAATGAAGGACAGGCCCTCACCGATGTTGTGGGATGAACTGAAAAAGCCATAGAAAGTGCCACGCACCTTCAGAGGGAACCATCGGGAAAGTCCGACTATTGCAGGCGGGGCTCCCATACTCTGCGCCCAACCATTGATAGCCCACAGAACGGCAAAGGAAACAAAAAGAACAGCAGAAGGGATTCCTGCCGAAACGGCGGTGGCTCCCACTATTCCCATAATGAAATTAACAGCCGACGAAATGACAAGTCCGGTTGCCATAAAGCGTTTGATATTCGCACTGTCAGCCAGAAAGCCGTTGACAAATTTGCCAACTGCATAGCACCAGTACAAGCAGGCTCCAATGACACCGAGTTGCGTGGCATTAAGAAGGCCTGAATCAATCAGAGGTTGCTTCATCACTCCCATCGAGAGGCGGCACACATAGTAGAGTGCATATCCGACAGTACCCGCAAAGAAGGCCTGGAGCCTCAACCTCTTGTAGTACTTTTCCTGAGAGGATGCCGGAACAGTCTTCGATGAGGAAGGACTGATCCTGTAAAAATCAAGAATTGCCATTTAATATATATTTTACAGTTTTAGTACACAATTATAAGACAAAAAGTCGTATCTTTACAAAGTAATGGAAAAAAAGGACAATAAATCTCTCATGAAAAGGCTCTCGGCCTCCGACATCTCCGCATTGGAGGAGATTTACGTTGTCTTTGCACCGAAAGTCCGATCTTTCGTCACCCATTACATCGGCAAAGAGGAGGCGGAAGACCTGACCCAGGACATATTCCTCAAAATTTGGCAGTCCCGCAAGAAAATCAGCTCAATTCTGATACGCGACCTGGACAGTTACATATTCCGAATCTCAAAAAACTATGTCCTGGACCGTCTCAAACACAAAAAAATCGAGAAACGCTACATCAGTGAGTCAGTTGCCGAGACTGCCGGAAGTGAACCGCAATCCAGGTCCACGGAGGAAAAGATTGACAACCGTTCCGAAATTCTTCGGGTGAACGAGAGGATGCAGCAGCTCAGTGAACTTCAGAGAAGAATATTCTATATGCAGCGTGCTGAAGGGAAGACCTACAGCGAGATTTCCCACGCGCTAGGCATCAGCGAAAAGACGGTGCAATACCACATCTCAAGCATACTGAACAAGCTCAGAAACCCGTCATAACGAACCAAGCGGCAGGTCAGATGCCTGCCGCCTATTTCGCAAATCACCAGTTGAAAACCCTGACCTTGTACATATCTATGTCATCGACAAGTATGTGGCTCTCTTCGTTTCCTTTCAGGTCGGAAGTGTAGCGCAGCTTGTGGCTGGACCAGTAATAGCCTCCCTCGAAAGTTCCTTCAGCAGCGAAAGTGTAGAAGCACTCCCCTGTGGTCATATTGCAGTTGATTGATTTCACACTGAAAAGGGCAGACGGATTGAAGTGTTCAATCTGGGTGAAAGTCCCGGCCGAGATGTTGTAGAACGCTGCCCGGATTCCTGCCATCACAAGTGTGTTGGCATCCACGAGAGTCAGGTCGTGAAGAGCACTCACGTAAGCTGCCGTAGAGACCGTTTTCTCAAGTATGAGTTCTGGTTTGGAAGCATCCCAACGGTAAATCTGAAGAGAATTGCCTCCGATTGCATACAGTCTCTGCGTATCCTCGTTCCAAACCACTCCGTGGGCAGACACAAGAGGATATCTGGCAATCGCGCTGTTGTTCTTGTGCGTGTTATAGAGTTGTATGCAGTCTGTTCCGTCCGAGCAGGCCACTGCCACATAGCCTCCCGGAAGAAGTTCTGCAGAATGGGCATTGGCGCAAGAATTGGTCCAGAACAGGAGCTGTGCACCGCTTGCGCTCTGAAAATCAGGCTCGATGAGCATACACCAGCCTCCGTTGTTCGAGCAGGTCACAAGCATCTGGTGTTTGTTGTTCACCGGCTTTGCATCGTCGATGTGGCTGGATGTCTTTGCTCCGGCCACAACGCTCTGATGTGCAGTGCAATCCCAGGACCAGAGCAATCCGTCTGTGTAGCGTCCTCCCCACTGCACCTTGTCCTTTTCGATGAGATAGACCTTTGTGCTTCCACAGGCCAAGAGTTTGCGGACATTGTCCTCACGCGCACTGCCGCTCTCCACAAAGGAACCGGCAGGGAAGGATATGTCCGTCATACTCGTGTACTCCAGCGTCTTTCCATCCTCCGTGTGGAAAGTAATCCTGTAGCCTCCGGCCATCGTGCACGGGGCAAGAACGAAAGGAACCGTCACCTCGGTTGCGGAAGGGTCGGGGTTGGGAAGTCTGAGTTCTATCTTTGATTCGCTTGCGGTATATTCACCACTGTGGGGGTCCACACTGACCTTTCCGGCGAATTTCTCCCCTCCGACGGACTCAAGGACCACCGAAGTTATAGTGCAGTTCTCCTGCGGAGAGTGTGCGAGAAGCACAGAGGCCATTGAGCGCAGGTTGAGGGTAAGTCCGGAAGTCTTCCTGCTGTCGTAGTCGAACGTACAGGAAATGACCGGATTCACAGTACCATCCTGGACGGAAGGAATGTCAAAGCATATTTTCCCATCCTGCACCTTGCCTTCCCCCTTTTTGAATGCCACCATTCTGTCGCCGTCGGCAACGCCCTCAACTGCAAATGAGAAAACAGACTGGCTGGAGCCTGTCATTGCCGGTCTGGCACTGAACACGTCCCCGGTTTCAACACTCACAAGTTCCAGTCTGTCGGTCTGCTGCCATTGCGGAGTCACAGTCTTGCCTTCCCCATAGTACGGAGCCATCACGGCAGTAACCATCAATGCCTTGCCGGACTGGATGTCCTCACCGGTCTTTTTGCACGACACAAAGGCGGATGCCAGTGCAATCAATATCATCAAATTGTTTTTCATATTTTTTACTTCTTTTCACAAACAACACTTTTGTAGGCCTTTACGATGGATTCAGGGTTTACGTTGTCACCCTTGCGCACCTCGTGCATAAACACTCCTTCGTAGCCTGAGGCCTTCAGATTCCGCAGGAAAGACGGCCAGTCGATGCAGCCCTCTCCCTCAATCCAGTGGCGTTCATCCAGACGGTCGTAATCGGAAGCGTGGATGGTCGCAATCCTCTGCCCGACATTGCGGAAGAAGGTGTCGTGGTCCTCGATGAGGAGGTGGTTGGAGTCGAAACAAACCATCACTTCGGGATGCTCCGCAATCATATACAGGATTTCGTCCGAGGTACGGCCCAGACAGGTCCTGGGCAGGTTCTCCAGACAGAGCACCGCACCAATCCCGGCTGCACATTGCTTGAGGATTCCTATGCTTTCCACTGCATTGTCCAGCCGTTCCTGTCTCTGAGATTCCTCAATGGGTTCGCTGCTTGGGTGGAGCACCAGGCATTTCGGTTTGAACATAGCGGCCCACTCTATCATCAATCTCTGCTCTGCCACACATTCCGCGCGCTTGTCCTTGTCACTCAATGAGATATCAAGATCCTTGCGAAAAGGAAGATGACAGGACCATACCTTCAGGCCAGCCTCGCTCAGAAGCGACTTCAGTTTCCGGAGGCCTTCATATCCCTGATCGTGCGGAACATTCCGCCAATATGGGTTGAAAACCACCTCTACCCATTTGACACCCGCGTCCCTGATGGTCCCCAGACTTGCGGGCGTGTAGGGAGTAGGAAGAAGGCTGAGGGATATTCCGGGAAGATATTCACCATCTGCCATATATTCCTCCCTGACACCTTCCTGATTTCCGTCACCGTCCGGGACGGAAGGATTGCTGCCGGCCGCCCCCGTGCAGGATACGGCGGCCAGCAGCGAAATCATCAATATCTTGAACATTGCATTCATCTTCAGAAGACATTACTTTATGCAGCAGCTGCCGCAGATGTCTCCACCATGGCAAGGCCAGCCGGATGACGCATCCTCTCCACCCACGTACTTGGCAACCAGACAACCGTTCTCAGTGCCGTTACCGATGAAGATAGAATACAATATGCCATTGTGGTAAGCATTGCCGGCCATCTGCTTCTGGTTGCCGCTTGTAGAGAACTTCCAGGTGAAGCTGCTGCCATCAGGAGAGTAAACGGCACTTCTATTGCCCGTTCCGCCGGCGGTTATCATAAAGCGGCCGGAAGCGTCACAGCACGGATGGCCGTAGTTGTAGGCATTCTTAACTCCATAGTTGTCAATCCATTTCTTAGTAGAGAGGTCTCCGCTGTAGCAGAAAGCAACACCTGCCTTGGAGCCTCCGAACACATCACCTGAAGGAGAAACTGCAAGTTCCCAGATATTGTTGGTAACGCCTTCCGGAGACTTCTGGACAAGTTGTGTGTGGCCTGCCAAGTCATACATACAGATATGTCCGGCATTTGTCGTGACATAAGCCTTTGTGCGGTCAGGTGAGACTGCTATTCCTGCACAGTCACTTCCATTGGCCGGAAGGTCCAGGGATGCAATCTCGCTGCCGTCAGATGCCTTGAGGAACTTCACTCCACCGGTGGTGCAACAGCTTGCAACCATCAGTTCGTCTCCGTTCACAAGCAGGCCAGAGCCCTTGGCCGGCATAGTCTTTGTCCAGATCACATCACCCGTTTCGGCATTCAGTGCATAGAGTTTCTTGCTTGCATCGTGCACATACACAGTGCTTCCGTCCTTGCTGACAGCCGGGAAAGAGGTTGTATTGAAAGCACCCATCGAGGTGTTTTCCCATTTGAGGGAGCCATTCGGATTGACGGCATAGAAATGGCCGGCGGTGCTGCATCCGAAATACACCACTCCTGTCACAGGATTGACGGTTTTTCCGTTGTAGGAATCATAAGCAGTCTCGTAGGACCACTTTTTCTCACCGGTCCTGGCATCAAGGGCGTACAGAGCGGTTATCTTGTTGAATGTCATCACATACACCGTGTTCCCGTCAGGAGAGAACACAGGAACATCGGCCTTGAAACCGTTGTGGCCGGATCCTACCTTCCAATCGTTCCTGATGAACAGGTACGGGGTGACATTCAGACTGATGTCCCAGGTCTTCTCTACTCCTCCGACA
>CAMEBJ010000083.1 GCA_945912085.1 uncultured Bacteroidales bacterium
TGAAAGTGGTCTCGCAAATTGCTCCGGCATTGAAGGATGACGGCGGAATGGCTCTTGAAATGGAATATGCTAAGGAGTTCTACAGGAGTGTCAACATCCTTATGCGAACTGACCTGCCTGTGCGTCCGCAGACTTACGCAGCCCTTCTGGACAGTCTGCTGCGCGGTGTCTCGGTGCCTTTCCGGGGAGAGCCTCTGAAGGGACTCCAGATAATGGGTCCTCTTGAGACCAGGGCTCTCGACTTCCGGAATGTCGTCATCCTGTCTTCCAATGAGGGAATGTTTCCGAAAAGGAGTGTCAGTTCGTCCTTCATCCCGCCGGAACTCCGCAAGGGCTTCGGCCTGCCGACCTACGAGTTTCAGGATGCCGTCTGGGCTTACTATTTCTACCGCCTGATTACCCGTGCAGAAAATGTGTGGATTCTTTACGATTCGAGGACCGAGGGAATGAATCAGGGTGAGGAAAGCCGCTACATCAAGCAGCTCCAGTACCATTTCAACGTTCCTATTGAAAGGTATGTGGCCACTGCCGGGGTGTCAATATCCTCCACACCTTCCGAAATACTGAAAACAGAAGAGGATATGGAAGCAATCGGCAATGTCTGGTACTCCGCATCGGCCATTCAGAACTATCTTGCCTGTCCTGCCAGGTTCTACTACTATTCGGTGAAGAAACTCAAGCCTCAGGAGGAGGTCGCAGGTTCGCTTGACAACGCGATGTTCGGGAACGTCTATCACGACACGATGTTCTGCCTGTATTGCGGGGAGGAGGCGATGGCCGCGAGAGAGCCGGTTGACAAGAGGTTTTCGAAATATGAACCAATGCGCAGAATCACAAAGGAATACCTTGAGCGCTGGCGTCAAAGGTCAGAGGACATAAAGGCCAAGGTGGATTCATTCATCTGCCTTCAGCTCAATTCTCCGGAAGTGACGGGCCGTGACCTCGTGGTTTCGGACGTGATTGTAAGATATGTGCTCAAGACCATCGACAGGGACATCGAGCAGATGGGGCGGAAAGATTCCTTTGAACTGTTGGGGCTTGAACTGAAACTGACGGGCAAGTTGGACGGACACAGGTTCATCGGGTATATTGACCGTCTGGATGCCCTCTCCGATGCCGGGAATGCCGTCAGGGTGGTGGACTACAAGACCGGAAAGGTGAGTGACAGGGAGAGCGGGGAAATCAATGACCTGAATGCTCCGAAGATAGTCGAGGCACTTTTCGGAGCAAATTCCCAGTCCCGTCCCAAGATTGTCCTGCAGTTCTTCATCTACGACTTTCTTGTCAGGCAGAATTCCGACCTTTCAGGCAAGAGGCTGCAGAACTGCGTGTATTCCGTTTCTGATCTTTTCAAGGACATCCCGCGCACGAATGATGTCTGCGAAAGTTTCTGCGGGATGATGGAAGACAGGCTCGGGGAACTGCTCAGGGAGATTGACTCTCCGGAAGTGCCTTTCAGGAGGACTGAGGATTTGAGGACTTGTGAATATTGTGATTTCAGAATGATTTGCGGGAGGTGACATTATGCTTAAGATATTGAAGGCATCGGCAGGTTCAGGAAAGACCTACAACCTTGCCAGGACATATATCGAATTGCTGCTTAAGAACAAGGACCCATTCGCCTATAGGCACATTCTTGCGGTAACTTTCACCAACAAGGCGACCGACGAGATGAAAAGCAGAATCCTGAAGGAGTTGTTCGTCCTTTCGACAACTCCGGGAGAGTCAGGGTATATTGACTATTTCGTGCCGTCTCTGTTCCCTTCTCAGAAGGAAATATGCGTTGCTGCAAAGAAAATATTGAGCAATATACTTCACGATTACGGGGCATTTGCCGTCAGCACCATCGACAGGTTTTTCCAGCAGACCCTTAGGGCATTCTCCAGGGAAATCGGACAGTTTGCCTCCTATCAGGTGGAACTTGACAGGGATTCGCTTGTGAATGAGAGTGTGGACAGGATTCTGGACGGGATGACTGCAGAGGATTCCGAACTGTTGAAGTGGCTGACGGACAGCGCAATGAAGAATATCGAAGATGGAGGGCGCTACAGCTTGGAATCTTCCCTGAAGGATATGGCCATCAGGCTCCGGTCTCCTGAGTTCAGGGAGAAACTAAGCCAGCTGAACGTCAGTCAGGAGGATATTTACACCAAGGATGTCCTCAGGACAATCGGCGAGAAATGCGCCCGGGTGATTGCCGGGTTTGTCGCGAAGGTGCGTGCCGGAGCTTCGGAGGCTCTACGGGAACTGGAGTGTTGCGGACTGGCTCCCGAACAGTCCTACCGGAAGTTCCTGACCCAGCTGAACAGGTTCACGGCCATCTCTGCCAATGACCTTGTGGACTCTGTGCCGACCGACACCTTCATCCAGAGGGCCTGTGATGTGGAGCAGTGGTTCTCGAAGAAAGATGCCGGGAAGCTCGGCCCGATGGTTTCCTCCGCGGCATTCCGTGCAGTAGGTGATTTCTGCGATCTCTTCGGAAAGGAATATTCCGTGTTCTGCACGGCAAAAATCAT
Source organism: uncultured Bacteroidales bacterium (assembly GCA_945912085.1). Taxonomy (GTDB): domain Bacteria; phylum Bacteroidota; class Bacteroidia; order Bacteroidales; family UBA932; genus Cryptobacteroides. The sequence continues at coordinate 2,517 of CAMEBJ010000083.1, forward strand.
TGACAATCAGCTCTATGACCTCGGAATCGCCGGCGAGCTGAAACGTTCCTTCGATGAACTGGTAAAGGAGAAGAACGTGCTTTGCATCGACGATTCGAATGTAATCCTGAAAGGCATCATCGACGGCAGCGACGCTCCCTTCGTCTATGAGAAGACAGGGGTTCGCTATGAGCATTTCCTCCTGGATGAGTTCCAGGACACTTCCAGGGTGCAGTGGGAGAATTTCCTTCCGCTTCTGGAAAATAGTGAGTCTCAGAGATTTGATAATCTTGTCGTCGGGGATGTCAAACAGAGTATCTACCGCTGGAGGGGATCCGACTGGAATATCCTCGGGGAGGAGGTTGCCGGAAAGTTCAGCGACGTGAACATTGTGCCTCTGGATGTCAATTACAGAAGTCTGAGGAACATCGTGGAGTTCAACAATGCCTTTTTCAAGGAAGCGGCATCCGTGGTGGATTCCCTGGTGCAGGGCAGTGGAGGGCAGAGCGTCAGCAGGATTTACAGCGATGTGGCCCAGAAGGTCAGTCACTCTGATGGCCCCTGTGGAAGTGTCAGGGTGACATTCTGTGAAGGAAAGGCTGAAGGTGAACTTCAGGAGGTGCTCCGTTCAATAGGCGAAGCAAGGGAGGCGGGATTCTCCCTCGGAGAGATCACTGTCCTTGTCAGGACGAATGCTTCCGGGGAAAAGGTGGCGGCATTCCTGATGGGCAGCGGGGTGGATGTGCTGACTGACGAATCCCTGAAAGTGAAGAACTCCCCTGTCGTCCGCAGGCTTGTTTCCCTGCTGGCCTATTCCGAGAATCAGGGAGATGATGTCGGAGGATTCCTTGCCAGGAGCCTTGACGTGGAGATTCCCCGGGACTATCATTCGCTTGTCGATCTTTGCGAGTCCCTGTTGAGGTCCCTGCGTGAGGTGGACAGTGAGGCTTTCGACAAGGAAACCCTTTACATACAGTCTTTTATGGACAGTCTTCAGGACTATGTCTCACTGAACGGTAATTCCTTGAAGGGTTTCCTGACCTGGTGGGAGGGAAAGAATCCAGCCATCAGTTCGCCCTCCGGAGGTGATGCAGTCAGAATAATGACAGTGCACAAGTCCAAGGGTCTGGACTTCCCTTATGTCATCTTCCCGTTCGCCGAGGAAGTAGGCCTTTACAAGTCCTCGCGCTACTGGTGCCTCCCTCAGAAGGAAGGAACCGCCCTGGAGGCCCTTCCCAAGGGGATTTTTGATGTGGAACTTTCCCGCAGATGCGAGAACACCCTGTTTGCCGGAGACTACCTTCAGGAGCGTTTCTCTCAGGCAGTTGACAACATAAACACATTGTATGTGGCCCTGACAAGGGCATCCTGCGGAATGCATATAATCGCAGCGGCTCCTGCAGCTTCTTTTGACAAATACAGTGATTTTTCACAGATTCTGCATACCTTTGTGGAATCTTCTCCGGTTGGGGTGACTCCTCTTCCCGGAGCGGAACTCACGCGGAAGTTCGGAGTCGGTGAAATTTCCGACTTTACCCACCGGAAGGCTACGGAGAACAGCCCTGCCAGCCTGGCAGCCTCCTATCCGTCCTGGCCGCTGAATCCTGAAGGAGAGAGCCGCCTGAGGTTCAGTGCTGATGCCTCCGATTTCTTCTCGGAAGACGGAAGCACCGGGATATCCTCCTCCCATCGTCTCAGAGGCATTGTGCTGCACGGGATTCTCTCCCGCGTTGTAGTGCCCGGAGACCTTGAAGCATCCCTGGAAAAGGAACTTTCTGCGGGAACCCTCTCACAGGAGGAAGCACGCGAGGCAGGGGAATTGCTGCGTGAGAGAATAGCCTCGGCCGCTGCCCGGGGATGGTTCCCTGAGGATTGCTCTCAGGTAAGGAATGAGCTCACCCTGATTGATTCCGACGGCACTGTCTGCCGGCCTGACAGGGTTGTAAGCCTGCCTTCAGGAGAGGTCATTGTCATCGACTACAAGTTCGGCACCCCGAGGCCTGCCTATGCCGCCCAGGTGGCACGCTATGCCGACATATTCCGCCGGATGGGGCACGCGAAGGTTTCGACCGCATTGTGGTATGTTGACACAGGTGTCGTTGTGGAAGGAATGTAAAATATTGAAATATAAGTATATAATAAAATGAACAAGACAGTAATTACGGTAGTGGGAAGGGACACCACCGGCATCATCGCGAAAATCAGTACATATGCATATACCCACAATGCGAATATCCTCGATATATCGCAAACCATCAGAATGGGCATATTCAATATGATGATGATTGTTGACACCGACCGTGCCGACATCCCATATGAGGAGTTCACCGACGGACTCAAGGCGCTTTCTGCGGAAATCGGCGTGGACATCAGATGCCAGAAGGAGGAGATTTTCAATATGATGCACAGAATCTGAGGGACTTTTACCTTGCGAAACTTGAGTAGTTATGATAAACATTGAGGAGGTCTTCGAGACCAATGAAATGATTCTTCACGAGAACCTCGACGTGAGGACCGTGACGATGGGAATCAGCCTGTTTGACTGCATCAGCGACAGTCTTGACGAGACCTGCCGCAGGATTGAGGAAAAACTGAAAAGATGTGCGGGAAACCTCGCCCCGACAGCCGACAGGATTGCAAAGGATTTCGGCATTCCGATCATCAACAAGCGGATATCGGTCACTCCTATATCCCTGATCGGAGCATCCTGCTGCCGCACCCCGGAGGATTTCGTCCGCATCTGCGTCACTCTTGACAGGACAGCCAAGGAATTGGGGGTCAACTTCCTGGGAGGTTTCTCGGCAATAGTCTCCAAAGGGGTTACCCCGAGTGACAGGCTTCTGATGGAATCGCTCCCGGAGGCCCTTGCAGTCACTGACAACGTGTGCGCGAGTGTGAATGTCGGATCTACAAAGACCGGAATCAATATGGATGCAGTTCAGCTGATGGGAGAAATTGTGAAGAGGACTGCCCAGAGGACAAAGGACAGGGATTGTATCGGTTGCGCAAAACTCGTGGTCCTGTGCAATGCTCCTGACGACAATCCGTTTATGGCGGGAGCATTCCTAGGCGTGACACAGCCGGACGTGGTCATCAATGTTGGTGTTTCCGGTCCCGGGGTGGTGAAGGCTGCTCTTGAAAAATGCAGGGGAGCTTCTTTCCAGGTGCTTTGTGACACCATCAAGAAGACCGCGTTCAAGATTACGCGTGCGGGGCACCTGGTGGCCCAGGAGGCTGCAAACAGGCTAGGTGTGCAGGTCGGGGTTATCGACGTTACCCTTGCC
>CAMEBJ010000084.1 GCA_945912085.1 uncultured Bacteroidales bacterium
CAAGTGCTTCACGGTACTTGCCTTCTGCAGCCTTCTTCAGATAGCCCTGAACGGCGATGTGGGCAGGACAGGCTGTCTTGCAAGGTGACGTACCGGTAGGGTAGCAGTTGATACGGTTGCGGTCGCGATAGTCTTCGCTCCATTTTTCCTCGCCCCATTTTACTGCATCCGGCAGTTCCTGTCGTGGATATGTCTGTGGTCCTTGTCTGGTGCAGAGCTTCTGGCCGAGCTTTACCGCGCCCGCGGGGCAGTACTCGACACATCTTCCGCAGGCTACGCACTTCTCCGGTTCCACCCTTGCGATGTAGGAACTCCTTGACATATTCGGGGTGTTGAAAAGCTGCGAAGTACGCAAAGCATTACAGATCTTGACATTGCAGTTGCAGATTGCAAAGATTTTCCCCTCACCGTCAATGTTGGTGACCTGGTGTACATAGCCGTTGTCCTCAGCCCTTTTGAGAATCTCCATAGCCTCCTCGTAGGTGATGTCCCTTCCCCTGCCTGTCTCACGGCAGTAATCGGCCATATCGCCCACTGCAATGCACCAGTCGTGGTAATCATCTGCACATCCCTCGTCAAGTTTCTTGCGCCCGTAGCGGCAGGAGCAGATGGAAGCCCCGATATGCCCTTCATATTTCTTCAGCCAGTATGAAATGTGCTCTATGTCAATCGACTGATTCTCCAGAGAAATCGCCTTCTCAACAGGGATTACGTGCATTCCGATTCCGGCACCTCCCGGAGGCACCATTGCTGTGACCTTCTCCAGCGGCAGGAATGTCATCCTCTCGAAGAACATTGCAAGTTCAGGATGGCGGTCAATCAGCTCCTCGTTCATATTTGTGTACTCGGCAGAGCCGGGAACAAAAAGCGGAACCCAGTAGATGCGGTCCTTGCGCTCGTATCCGGTTCCCGGAACAGGTCCCTGTGCGGTGTATCTGTCGCCGTAGTCGTACTCCAGCATACCCAGCCAGGATAGTTTGTCAAGCAGCTGGTCGAATTCCTCGTCAGTCTGAGTGTAGTGTTTCCTGTGATTCCATTCCACCAGAAGGGGATATGGACGATGTTCCCTGACTCTCATCGGCTTGTCTGAGACGACGTCCAGAAGCAGGTCGAGGGCAGCCTCCCTTGTCTTTGCATCCATTTCGTCCTCGAAAATGCAGGCAAATCCCCAGTATTCGGGGTCATCGGTGGTCAGGCCTTTAACTTTCTCAATAATCCGGTCTGTAATCTTCGTGATGAGCTTCATCAGCTTCGGATTCGGATTCTTGTCACCCTTGTGTTTGGGGATGTACTTTTTTGAAATTTCAGGCATATTGGTTAGTGTTAGTGGTTTTCAGATAGTTCTACGGGTTGTCAGCGCTCTTTCCAGGCCGCGACCTGGTCGATGAGCCATTGTGCGAAAACGTCAATTCCCACGCCCGTCTTTGCACAGACCGGGATGACCGTTGCACGAGGATTCCTCAGATGAATGTTGGCCTTGCACTTCTCCAGGTCGAAATCAAAGTATGGCATCACATCAGTCTTGTTGATGAGAACGAGGTCGCAGACTGAAAACATCAGAGGATATTTCAGCGGTTTGTCGTCTCCCTCAGGCACCGACAGAATCATCACGTTGCAGCAGCTGCCTGTGTCAAATTCCGCAGGGCAGACCAGATTCCCTACATTCTCAAGGATGACAAGGTCCGTCTCGGAGAGAGAAAGGTTACCCAGTCCCTGGCGCGTCATCTCCGCATCCAGATGGCACATTCCTCCTGTGTGCAGCTGAATGGATTCCACTCCGGTGGCTTCCTTGATTCTGATAGCATCGACGTCACTGTCAATATCCGCCTCCATCACCGCCACCCTTATGGTGTCCTTGATGAGATTGATGGTCCTGACAAGTGTCGTTGTCTTTCCGCTTCCCGGCGACGACATCAGGTTCAAAAGGTAAACTCCCTTGTGTTTCAATTCATTTCGGAGTTTCTGCGCGTCCGCGTTATTGTCGTCGAAGACGCTCTTTTTTATTTCTATGACTTTTACCGGATCCATATTTTCTGAATATTTACTATTGTTCCTGAATATTTACTATTCCGTAATCTCCTGAAGCACATATCCCCAAACAAGGGCCTTGGCTGCCTCATTCAGAATTTCGTGACGCATACCGGGGAATATGCGGCTGTCCACATCGGTGTAACCCACCTCCCTCATCAGCCGTACTGAAGACTCGTGCTGCCTGTCAGAGCCTCTGCACGGATCTTTCTCCCCGGAAATGAAGCGGACTTTCATCCCGGGATTTTTCATTGCCCAGCCTTTTGGACTGTAGCAGTATTTCATCAGGCCAAGAAGATTGTAGAAACCGTTTGCCGTGAAAACAAACTGGCAGAGAGGGTCAGCGTGGTAATCTTCAAGAGTTCCTTTGTCAGAGCAGACCCAGGCACACGGATATCCTTCATCCTCAAATGGTCTGTTGAAAGACCCGAAGGACATCTTCTGAAGAATCTGAGGTCTGTGCCTCCAGCCTTTCCTGGAAAAGACGGCCGTCATCTTTGCCAGAAGCCTGCCGGCGCCTGCCATAGGATTTTCGCTTGGAGAACCGCACACAATGAGGGTGTCCACAAAGCTGTCATATCTTTTTACATATCCCCTTACGGCCATTGAACCCATACTGTGTCCCAGCAAAACCCTTTTCAGGGATGGCCATTTCTCCGAGGACCATTTCCTGACGGTCTCGATGTCCTCAATCATCGCATCCCAGCCTCCGTCATACATATAACCCAGATCCTCAGCACTTCGCACAGATCCGCCGTGGCCTCTGTGGTCGTGAATGACACAGACCCATCCTCTGCTGCAGAGGTATTCCATAAAAGGGTAATACCTTTCCTTGTGTTCGCACATTCCGTGGACAATCTGGACAATCCCTTTGGGAACCTCTTGATTGTCACTATTTTGAGGCTCGCAAAAAGCGGTGGCGAGATTCAGACCGTCATTGGCTGATTTCAGAAAGAGTGTTTCCATAATTCAAAAATGGTATTCAACTGATTTTGTCCAGGGCATCGGCCATCAGCTTGCGCCCGAGTTCGGAGATCTCTTCCCCTCTGGCATAGTCTGCTATTGAACCATAGGCATCGAAATTCATCGTTACCAGCACGTCCGGCTTGTACATCTGGATTTGCAATCCGGATATTGTCCTGAGCATCAGGGAAAAGCTGCGTGAAAGGATTGAGTAGTAATTGTCATCCTCGGCAAAAGGCAAATTCTGCTTCTGAGCCTGCTCGGATGCCTGTTTTATCCGTTGGCCGGCGGCGTGGTTCTTCTGCACGGCCTTCAGGGTTTCATCTCCGGCTATCTTCACAAAATCCAGAATGGAGTCGGTCTTGTGCTTGCGGATCTGCCCGAGAATTTCGCTCCAGTCCATCTTGTCATTGTCGTTCCTGATGCGCTCCAGTTTTTGGAGATTGTCGGCAATCTTCTGACTGTCCAGCCGATTGACGTCAAAGGCTACCAGAAGGTCGTGTCCGTTGCGGTGAACTATGCTGAATGGTGTCGTGTTCACGATGCCGCCGTCGATGAGCTTGTGCCTGCCGTACTGCATCGGACGGAATAGGGATGGAATCGAGATGGATGCGCGGATGGCGTCAAACAGTTTGCCTTCTCGGAAAACCACCTCTTCTCCGGTGTACAAATCGGTGGCTACGGCTGCGTACGGGATTCTGAGGTCTTCGATGTTCACGTCCGGCACGACTTCCTTGATTGCCTCCATCACCTTGTCACCTTTGACCAGATAGCTCTTGCTCAGGGAAACGTCCAGCAGGGACATCAGACGGGCATTGTTGAGACGGAAAAGCCATTCCTTGAAGGCTTCCAGTCCACCTGCGGCATAGACTCCGCCCACCAGGGAACCGATGGAACATCCTGCCACCGAGGTGATGTTGTAGCCCCGGCTTTCCAGTTCTTCAATGGCTCCTATGTAGGCAAATCCCCTCGGACCTCCGCTCGAGAGCACGAGCGCAACATCTTTTGTTTCCATTCAGCCTTGATTTTTCGTCAAATTTACGAAATATTTTCAATTCTGCCAAGGACTGCCCTGGAACCCGCTTTTTTTGAATGTGTCTTGTCTTCCGGCTCCCGCTTTCTGTTGATACCTGATTTCTTGGCCAGACTGAAAAATTTGCTTCCGGGAAAGACCGGAGTTCAATTGGTTCAATTATTGTAATCAGGTGAGGGGCGTGAATCATAGGATTTACATATTTTATTAACCATTAATGTTTTATTGAGATGAAAAAGATTATAACAATTCTTCTGTCTCTTGCGACTTTCACATTCTGTGCGTTCGCTGATGACAAACCGATTGATTACGAGCAACTGCCTTCTGCTGCGAAGACCTTTGTCAAGGCCGAATTCCCGGCTCTTTCAGTTTCATACGTGACAAGGGATACGGACCTGCTTGACACAACCTACGATGTTCATTTTACAAACGGCTTGAAGGTCGAGTTCAACAGCAGGGGAGAATGGAAGGAAATCAGCACCAAGACTGCCACGATTGACAGCAAGTACATTCCGGCTCAGATTATTTCTGCGGTAGAATCCAGATGGCCGGGCGTGCAGTTCAAGAAAATAGAGAAGCACAGGTACGGATATGAAGTTGAACTCACAAACCGTCTGGAACTGAAGTTTGACAAGCAGTTCAGGCTGACGGAAATTGACGACTGACATCCCTCCAAGTTAAAAGACTGACTCTAAAATTTTTAGAGCCAGTCTTTTCTTTCGGCAATGAGATTTCCGGTCAAATTGGCTGAGCATTATTGACTTACTTGCAATCTCCCGCGGCAACCTAACCGAAGTAGGCTTACTCTACATAGATTTCCCTGCGGTACTGGTACTCCGAGCGCATCTTCTCGAAGTTTGCCGGGTTCATCCTGAACATAAAGTCATCGGTGAAAATAGGGTAGTTGTACTGGAAGACTGCTGTGATTTCGCCCTGGGTCTTCCCGGCAAGCTGCAATTTGATGGGCTGATGTTCAGGCAGGTCGCAGGTCGGGAAAAAGTGGAAAAGGCCGATGATTCCGAAGTAGCGGGCCACTGCGCGGACTGCGGAGGCCGTCCCGTTCTGCTTGCCCTGGAATGAATATCCTGCAATGTGAGGTGTCGCTATGTCGGTCAGGTCAAGAAGTTCCCTGTTGATGTCCGGCTCATTGTTCCAGGTGTCTATGATGACAGGCCCGAGTTTCGGACGGGCTTCAATAAGAGCCTGCTCATCAACGACTTCTCCTCTGGAAGCATTGATGAAGAATGCCCCCTGCTTCATTCTTGCGAAAAATTCCGCCCCGGCCATTCCCTTTGTCGTCTCGTCAAGGGGTGTGTGGAGAGTGACCACATTGGAATTTTCCAGCAACTCTTCAAGGGACACAAAGCCCTGCGGTCCTTCCTTTTCCGCCCTTGGCGGGTCGCAGAGAAGAACCTTGAAACCAAGGCGCCTGGCGGTGTGTTCGACTTTCTTTCCGACATTGCCCACACCGATTATACCTATTGTAGCCCCGTCAAGTTTGATTCCCTTGCGGGAAGCCGTTCCGTAAAGTGCGGAGAAAACGTACTGCATCACACCTCCTGCGTTGCATCCCTGAGCACTCACCACCCTGATTCCGTTCTCGCGGCACCATTCGAGGTCGATGTGGTCCGTGCCTATTGTGGCTGTTGCTATGATTGAAACCTTCGTCCCTTCGAGCAGATTTCTGTCACACCTGGTTCTCGTTCTGATAATCAGGGCATTGGATTCAATGATATCCTCGTGGCGG
>CAMEBJ010000085.1 GCA_945912085.1 uncultured Bacteroidales bacterium
CCTTGGAAACGGGCAAGGCGACTTTCTACAGCCGCACACGGGAAGCCCTTTGGACCAAGGGGGAGACCAGCGGCAATTTCCTGAATGTCGTGGATATGTTTGCAGACTGCGACAGCGACACCCTTCTTCTTCGCTGCAATCCTTGCGGTCCGACCTGCCACAGGGGAACTGTCAGCTGTTTTGACACACCGGACAACGAAGGTTTCATCCGCAGTCTTGAAAAAGTCATCCAGGGTCGTCATGAGACTATGCCTGAAGGTTCCTACACCACTAAACTTTTCACAAAGGGAGTGAACAAGATTGCCCAGAAAGTTGGTGAGGAGGCAGTGGAGACTGTGATTGAAGCCACCTGCGGCAATCGTGAGCGCTATCTTTACGAGTCCTGTGACCTGATTTACCACCTTCTTGTGCTCAACGAGCAGATGGGATTCAGCATCTCAGACCTGGAGAAGGAACTGTCGTCCAGACACAAGTAAAACAAAACAGTGTGGCACTGCCTGTGACAATGCCTACAAGTCCCTCTTGATGCTTGAACCTTCCGGAGTGGTGCTTCCTCCGCTTTTCAAGAACGGCACTATGGCTCTTGCCTCACAGGTGAGGGATATCGTCCAGGTTAGGATTATCCGGGACAAATCCAGATAGTCTGACCCAACCTTGAGCAGGAGGGAAGGATTCAATGATTACATTTTCTCGCATTTCCCTGAATGTGAACTGACCAGCATACTGATTGACCCGTCACGCCCTGAGTCCGTGACTGATTCCCTGAAAGTGCTGACCCGGGACAGGAAACTTGTCGTGATGTTCAATTCGAGGATTCATCTCATCACGGATTTTCTGCGCAAACACCCTTCCGAGGGTCGCCGTGTAATCGGATTTGACAATCTGGAGAAGAATGTGGAGGCCTTTCAGGCTGTCACAACCTTGGCTGACTACATCGTGAAAGGCAAAAAACCGGTCAGCCGTGACAATTATGCCCATATGGACATATTGACACGGCTGAATATCGACAACTATTGATTCTCAGGGAGGAGTTTATAAGGTAACTCCGCTGTATTTTGCCATTTGATGCGGATGAGGTTAGAAGTTGAAATAATTCCTGGCATTGTTGTAGGAGATGTCCTCCACGACTTTCCTGATGAAATCCATCTCGCTTGCAGGGAGTTTGCCCTTCTCGATCTCCTCACCGAGGACGGAGCAGAGGATGCGGCGGAAGTATTCGTGGCGCGGATAGCTGACAAAACTGCGTGAGTCGGTCAGCATTCCGACGAATCTTGTAAACAGTCCGAGGGCTGAGAGTGCGTTCATCTGCTTGCGCATACCGTCTTCCTGATCGAGGAACCACCAGCCTGAACCGAACTGCATCTTGCCCGGAACAGTTCCGTCGTTGAAGGTGTAGGCCATTGTCATCAGCACCTCGTTGTCCTTCGGGTTGAGGCAGTAGAGGATGGTTTTTGCCAGTTTGCCCTCAAGTGTGAGCCTGTCGAAGAAGCGGTGTCCTGCGGCAGCGCACTGGACGTCGTGGATTGCATCGTAGCCCGTGTCGGGACCGAGGATATTGAACATTCTCGTGTTGTTGTTGCGGATAGCGCCGATGTGGAACTGCTGTGCCCAACCTGCCTCGGCATCCATCACTGCAAAGTCGTGCAGACAGGCGCTGCGGAATTTGTCAAGTTCCTCTGCGTCAGCATTCTTTCCTGAAAGAACTTTTGCAAAGATTGCCTTGATTTCGCTGTCGGTGTAGTCAGAGGCATAGAAAGTCTCGAGACCGTGGTCTGAAAGTTTGCAGCCCATTGACTCAAAGAACTCGTGACGCCTTTGCAGGGCTTCGAGAAGGTCTGAGTATGAGCGGATTTCCATTCCTGCGGCTTCGCCGAGTTTCTCGAGATATGCCTTGTAGGATTCCGGATTCTCAATTGCCATTGCCTTGTCAGGCCTCCAGGCAGGAATGACTTTCACTCCGAACGGCTTTTCGGCAATTGCCTTGTGGTAGCGCAGATCATCGGCAGGGTCGTCCGTCGTGCAGACAACCTCAACATTGAATCTTCTGATGAGGGCCTGTCCCCGGAACTCCTCGGTCGCCAGTTTTGCATTGCACTCCTCGAAAATATCCCTTGCAGTGGCAGGGGAGAGCAGGGAGTCGATTCCGAAAACTCTCTTGAGCTCGAGATGTGTCCAGTGATAGAGAGGGTTTCTCATCGTATATGGCACGGTCTCAGCCCATTTGCTGAATTTCTCCCAGGATGATTTGCTTCCAGTAATATATTCCTCGTCCACTCCGTTGCCCCTCATTGCGCGCCATTTGTAATGGTCGCCTCCGAGCCAGAGTTCCGTGATGTCTGCAAACTGATGGTTTTCGGCAATCATCTGCGGAATGAGATGGCAGTGATAGTCGATGATCGGCATTTTTTCCGCTCCTTCGTGGTAGAGCTGTCGTGCTGCCTCATTCGACAGCATGAAATCTTCGTTGATGAAAGACATAATTATATTGTTTTATATTTTTTTTATATTCCTTACGAATTCCGGGTTTTGTCATTTCTCAAATTCCCTGCAGACAGAGAGAATCTCTTCTCCGTATTTCTCGAATTTGGCTTGGCCGAATCCCTTGACGCTGAGAAGTTCCTCTTTGGTGTGGGGCACTGTTGAGGCGATGGTCATCAGGGTGCTCTGGTGAAGGATCATATAGGCGGGGATGTTTTCGGTCTTGAATTTTTCGCTTCTCCAGAGCTGGAGCCTCTCCCGCAATTGTTCATTGACCACTGAACTGCCTTCACCTTCGGAATGTTCGATTTTCTTCAGACGACGTTCCTTTTTCGGTTTCTTGCGGTCTTCGGTCAGGACGTCGGCGCGAATCTGGTTGTACCTTTGGGGCGTGAGCTGGAAGTCAAGAATGCATTTGAAGGTCCTGCAGGTGATTTCCAGGCAGTTGAGGGCCTCGGTAGTGGACTCTTTCACATTTTTGGCGTTTTCCTTGTTGTCGATTGCAAGGCCCGAGATGTCAAGTGTCAGGTCGCGTGCCTTCTCGAAGAGGGGCAGAAAGTAGCTTGCTGCCTTCACCAGCCTTTCGTTCAGGTAGGATGTGTCGTAAGTCGGGCTGTTCTGGATTTTTGTGAGCTGGGTCTGAAAGGTGTCTCCGACCTTCTTTGCATCGTCAAGTGCACGGACTGTTTCCAGGAATGCTTGATACTGTGTAGGATAGACCTTTTCTACGCTTCCTCTGCAGGCTTTCCTGACCCAACCGGCGTTCCTGCAGCATTCGTCGAAGGAGAAAATCTCCCGCAGTATGTCAAACCAGTAGGCAATCCCGTCTTCGTTCAGATGTTTCCGCACGGCCTCGATGGGGGGAATTTCGGCATTGAAATCTGCCACATTCCAGTCGTTGTAGATGTTGGAAGCCCTCACGGGAGTCTCCAGGGAGATGCCCTCAAGACTGCGGCAGCGTGACAGGGCCACATAGACCTGTCCGAAAGCAAAGGCTGCACCGGCGTTGATGATTACCCTGTCGAAAGTCAGCCCCTGACTTTTGTGGATGGTGATGGCCCAGGCAATCCGGAGCGGCAGCTGCCTGAAAGTCCCGACGGTCTCCTGACGGATTTCTCCGGACTCCTTGTCAAGGGTGTACTGTGTGTTGCACCATTCGGAGACCTCGACCGGGATAGTCCTTCCGTCTGAATCCATTACTCTGACAACACCTTTATTGTCAATATCTTCAATCTTTCCGACCTTTCCGTTGTAATATGCTCCTTCAGGGTCGTTCCTGGCGAACATCACCTGAGCCCCCTTTTTCAGGGTCAGAACCTTTCCCACAGGGTAGAGGCTTTCCGGAAAATCGCCCTCGATTTCCGCCTCGAAAATGTGCTCCTCGCCTTTCAGTTCATTGAGTTTCCGGCTGTTGATTTCATCAGACTGGGCATTGTGGGTCGTCAGTCTGATGGTCTCCCCACTGCCGGCCTCCTCGCCGTCAAATGCCCCGACCCGGGAGTTAAGTGCCTTCAGGATTTCAGGAGTGGCCCTGTTGTCCCGGATTGCATTCAGGATTTCAAGGAATGATGCATCCTTCTGACGATAAACCCTGGTCAGTTCAATGGTGATGTAGGGCAGTTTCGCAAGAGCCTTTGAACTGAAGAAATACGGTGAAGGATAGACCTGTGAGATGTACTGCCTCTCATTTTCCTTCACGACTGGGGAGAGTTGCTGCGCGTCCCCTATCATCAGAAGCTGCACCCCTCCGAAAGGCTTGTCATTGCGGCGGTACCGCCTTAGGGTCATATCCACGGCGTCAAGCAGGTCGGCCCTCACCATAGAAATCTCGTCGATGATCAGAAGGTCGAGCGTCCGGATGATACGGATTCTGTCCTTCCGGAGTCCGCGGTAATGCTCTGGCATCTGGTACTCCGTCACAAGTTCCTTTACATCAGGAAGATACGGACATAGTGGGAGCAGGAAAAACGAATGAATGGTGGAACCTCCGGCATTGATTGCGGCAACTCCGGTAGGTGCGAGAACAATGAAGCGTTTGGATGTTGTGGCGGTGATGTGCTTCAGGAAAGTGGTCTTTCCGGTTCCGGCCTTTCCCGTCAGGAAGATTGACCTGCCTGTCTCGTTGACATATCTTTCCGCCGTTTCAAAAACTAAATCTTTTTCCATATACCTTTTCTGTTCCCCGTCAACCGCAACGCTCAAAGGTAGTAAAAGTTTCGGGAATATGAAATATCATCGTTCCAGCGAAGGCAAACCATTCTGAAAATCCCTCCTTTGTCTAGAGTGAATCCTCCGGAGTAATTTCCGGAGCACGGTAAACCCCGATGCTGGAAATCAGCGGGCAGGCCTTGCTGTCAAGGATGTTGAAACGCAACCGGGTGGCCTTGACGTCAGGAAAGCAGACGATTCTCTTGCGCCCTATTGTCTGGAGTCCGTCCTCAGATGCGGAAATCGCGTCGTTTAATTCAATCCATTTCCCGTCCACAAGAGCTTCCAGAGAGAAATCCTTCACCCTTTGTCCCAATCGTACATATTCCTGAACTACGAACCTGTTGAATGTGGTCTCGCGTCCGAAATCAATTGTGAGAGAGGCTGCCGTGACATCGTCGTCAGTTGCCCAGTAAGTGTTTTCATCGGCATCGACGGCCTTTGCTGCGGAATATCTGCGTGCTCTGCCCCTTTCGTTGGTCGCACTGATCTTTGCTCCCTCAGCAAGATTGTCACTGAAGACGGTCTCAATCATTTTCCTGAAAGCGGAACCCCTTGCGCTGTCAATCGGATGTATGAGTCCGTCGGGGGTAATCGGAAAGTTGAGCAGGAGGGTCCCGTTGCGCCCAACTGACTTGTAGTAAATATCCATCAGTTTTGAAAGGCTCTTGACCTGAGAGTCCTCGCTTTCGTGGTAGAACCAGCCCGGGCGAATTGAGACATCGGCCTCGGAGATACACCAGAGGTCTCCGTCCTCGCTTCCGTGACGGCGGGTCTCTGAGGTCATCGGCTCGCCTCTCCTCTTCGGGGTCCAGTGAGGATATCCTATGACCCCGCGCTCGTTTCCGCACCAGGTCATTTCGGCTCCGTGTTCCGCCGCACCCCAAACGCAGACGTGGTCCTGGAGACTCCTGACCAGTTCGTAGGTCTTGTCCCAGCCGTAATAGTCCTCGCTGATTGTCCTGTGCTCATCCGCACCGCCGTACCATCCGTTCCCTCCGTTAGCCCCGTCAAACCAGACCTCGAAGATGTCCCCGTAGTTGCTCAGAAGTTCGGTAAGCTGGTTCCTGAAATACTCGACATA
>CAMEBJ010000086.1 GCA_945912085.1 uncultured Bacteroidales bacterium
CGATTGTGACGGACTCTCCGAGACTCCATCTGGATCTGTCCCCAAGGCCCTCGTCAGTCCTGCATCCGGTTCCGGGAACGGCCGAAAGAGGGGCCGAGAAGCAGATTTTTCCTCCGTTTTCACCTGCCTGGGGACCTACATCCACCAGCCAGTCGGCGGAGAGCATCGTCTCGGTGTCGTGCTCCACGACCATCACCGAGTTGCCCTCGTCACGCAGGGCCTTGAGGGATGCTATGAGTTTGCGGTTGTCCCTCTGGTGAAGCCCGATGCTCGGCTCGTCGAGGATGTAGAGCACATTGACAAGCTTGGAACCAATCTGGGTTGCAAGCCTGATTCTCTGGCTTTCACCTCCGGATAGCGAGGCGGTCGCCCTGTCCAGCGAGAGATAGTCCAGACCGACGTTGATCAGGAATTCCACCCTGTCGCGAAGTTCCCTCAGGATGTCGCGGGCAATGGTCATCTCCCTGTCATCCAGAATGTTGTCGAGATTCCACAGCCAGTCCTTCAGGTCGGAAATCTCAAGGGCGGCCACCTCGCTTATGGTCTTGCCTCCGATTCTGAAATACCCGGCCTCCTCCCTCAGCCTTGTGCCGTGGCAGACCGGGCAGGGAATTTTCTCGGTCACGTCTTCTATGACTCCTCCCCAGCTGGTCATCTCGGACATCCCGCCTTCACCGACCCTGAAGAGCTCGTCCGAGCCATAGACCAGGAGCGAGACAATATTTTCCGGAATCTCGGAAATGGGGTCGAAGAGGGAGAATCCGTATTTTCTTGCTATTGCCCTGATTATGTCGAACTTGCGAGTCTCCCTGACTCTCCCGAGGGGGATGATGCCTCCGTCCGCGACGGATATGCTCCTGTCGGGAATGATTTTGTTTATGTCCAGGTCGGCAATCATTCCCAGCCCCTTGCAATGCGGGCAGTAGCCCTGCGGGGAGTTGAAGGAGAAGGTGTGCGGTTGAGGTTCCGCTATGGAAATACCCGTGTCGGGACAGACAAGGTGCTTGGAGTAGTGGCTGATTTCCCCGGTCTCCAGGTCAAGGACTGCAAGCGAGCCCTTGCCGTAGTTCAATGCGGAACTGATGGATTCCCTCGTTCTTTTGACATCCTTGGCGGAGGGTTTCATCCTGTCCACAACCAGTTCTATGAAATGCGGCTTGTAGCGGTCCAGGGCCGTGATTCCGCTGAGTTCTATCAATTCTCCGTCAATCCTTGCCTGGGTGTATCCCCTTTTGCGGAGCTGCTCGAAAAGTTCCTTGTAATGACCCTTGCGGCCTGTCACCAGTGGGGCAAGCAGGTAGCATTTCCTGCCTTCATAGTTCTTTGTGACAAGGTCCACAATCTGTTCATCCGTGTACCGGACCATCACCCTGCCGGTGGCAGGGGAGCAGGCTTTCGACGCCTTGGCGTACAAAAGCCTGAGGAAATCGTAGATTTCCGTGATGGTCCCCACTGTGGAGCGCGGATTGTTTCCAGTGGTTTTCTGCTCTATGGCAATAATCGGACTCAGTCCCGTGATTCTCTCCACCTCTGGTTTCTCCAGAATCCCCATAAACTGTTTCGCGTAGGCCGACAGGGTGTCCATATACCTGCGCTGCCCCTCCGCGTAAATCGTGTCGAAGGCCAGCGAGGATTTCCCGCTTCCGCTCAGTCCGGTGACAACCACAAAGCGGTCACGGGGAATAGAGAGAGAGACATTCTTCAGATTGTGCGCCCTTGCTCCCTCTATTTCAATGTATTCGGTTTTCTTTTCCGCCATCAGGCATCCTCCTCAAACGGCTCGTTGAACGGCTGCAGGAAAGGATTCTTCATCCTCTCGTCCGCAATGGTGGTCTGGTCCCCGTGCCCGGGAATCACGGTGATGTCCCCGTCCAGGGTCATCAGTTTTCCGAAAATTCCCTCCATCAGCGCATCATAATCTCCCCAGGGATTGTCTGTGCGCCCGATTGAGCCGGCGAAAAGAGTGTCTCCACTGAAAAGAATCCTCTCCTGTCTGTCCAGAAGGCAGACACCTCCCGGAGTGTGTCCCGGAGTCTCGAGGACTTCCCACCGGCTGACATTCTCTCCGCTTCCGAAGGTAATGACATCCCCCTCCCGGAGGTCTTCCGACGCAAATTCCTCAGGCAGGGGCATACCGAACCTTGAACAGAAGACACCGTTGTTTTCAAGAATCACCCTGTCTTTGGCATTCAGACTTGTACATATACCGTAAATCCTTGAAAGATAAGCAACTCCATAGATGTGATCGAAGTGGGCGTGCGTCAGGACAATCCTCACGGGCCTGAGTCCCTGCGACCTGATGAATCCGGTCAGGGCATCCCTCTCCTGAGGCGTCCTGCATCCGGGATCCACAATCACGGCTTCGAGCGAGTCGTTCCACGCCACGGTGCAACGCTCCCCGAACTCATTGAAGACAAAACATTTGATATGTAACATCCCAAAAAAAATTTTACAGTATGGCAAAAATACGAAAAAGAGTTCGTACTTTTGCCTTCTATGTGAATATTTAGGTCTGCTTCTGAATATGCAGACGATTAACGAAATCTAAAAAACTAAATTATGCATATCGCGATTGCAGGCAACATCGGCAGCGGCAAGACGACCCTGACCAGGATGCTCGCCTCACATTACAACTGGACCCCGAAATACGAATCCGTGGACTACAACCCCTATCTTGCTGACTTCTACGAGGATATGGAAAGATGGTCGTTCAACCTTCAGGTTTATTTTCTCAACAAGAGGTTCAAGGACGTGGTTGACATCTCCAGATGCGACGAGGTAATCATCCAGGACAGGACCATCTACGAGGATGCCCGGATTTTTGCCCCGAACCTTCACGGGATGGGCCTGATGAGCACCCGTGACTTCGAGAACTATTCCGACCTCTTCGACCTTATGATGTCCCTCGTGAATCCTCCTGACCTGCTCATATATCTCCGCTCCTCAATCCCCAACCTCGTGAGCCAGATTCAGAAACGCGGTCGCGACTACGAGAAGAGCATCAGAATCGACTACATCACCGGACTCAACGAAAGGTACGAGAACTGGATCAGGGACTACAAGCACAAACTCCTCATCATCGACGTGGACAGGATCAAATTCGAGAACCGTCCCGAGGATTTCCAGGAAATCACCGACAAGATTGACGCGGAACTTTTCGGCCTTTTCCACGACCAGAAATAAATTCCCTTTACCGGAAATCACAGGAGAAATTTTCAGAAATTGACAAAATAACACCGAAATACCATGGCAGAAAGACTGACAATCATTGATTTCGTTGAGAAATACACGAGGCAGTTCGCCTCCAACACCTTCCTATGGGAAAAGAGAGACGGGAAGTGGGAACAGACAACCTATCAGCAGACAAGGGAGGAGGCCTGGCGCATAGGGGCGGGCCTTATTGCGCTTGGCGTTGAAAAGGGAGACAAAATTGCCCTGCTCTCTGAAGGCCGCAACCTGTGGGTAACCGGCGAATTGGGAATCCTCTACGCAGGTGCCGTCAACGTGCCCCTTTCCATCAAACTTGAAGAGGCAAACGACCTGGTGTTCAGAATCAGGCATTCCGACGCCAAATACGTGATGACTTCCGCCACCCAGCTTCCGAAAATCAGAAAAATCCTGCCGGACACTCCCGCCGTTGAGAAAGTCATTCTCTTTGACGATGTTGCGGACAGACAGGAAAATGAAATATATATTGGCGACCTGATGAAGGAAGGCGATGCTTTCCTGTCTTCCCGCAGGGAGGAGTTCGAGGCCCGCTTCAAATCTGTCGGCCCGGACGACTACGCCAACATCAGCTACACCTCCGGAACGACGGCTGACCCGAAGGGTATTCTGCTGACTCACAGGAACTACACCGCAAACGTGGAACAGGCGCATTCCGTCATCGGAGTCACCCCTGAGGACAGGATGCTCATCATCCTCCCTCTGGACCATTGCTTTGCCCACGTTGCCGGATTCTACACGATGATGTCCTACGGAGCGTCAATCGGCACGGTCCCTCAGGGAAGAACCCCGATGGAGGCCCTCAGGAACATACCGATGAGCATCAAGGAACTCCAGCCGAACGTGATGCTTTCGGTTCCTGCCCTCGCAAAGAATTTCAAGAAGAACATCGAGAGCGGAATCAAGGCAAAAGGCCCGAAGGTGGAGAAACTCTACAATTTCGCCCTTGACAACGCAATCAAGTACAACAAGGAAGGCTACAACAAGGGAGGCTTCCTGAACTGGTGGCGCAAGCCTCTGGTGCTCCTTTTCGACAAGCTCATCTTCAAGGCTGTCCGTCAGGGACTCGGTGGCAAGATGAAATTTTTCGTCGGTGGAGGAGCCCTTCTGGACATCGACCTCCAGAGGTACTACTATGCCATCGGAATCCCTATGTATCAGGGATATGGCCTCTCAGAGGCGACTCCTATCATCTCGGCCAACGCACCGGCCCGTCACATACTCGGCTCTTCCGGAAAGGTCGTTACCCCGATGGAAATCAGGATTATGGATGCCGATGGAAATGACCTGCCTTACGGCGAGAAGGGCGAAATCGTCATCAAGGGCGAGAACGTGATGGCCGGCTACTGGAAGAATCCGAAGTCCACAGCCGAAACTGTGGTTGACGGATGGCTCCACACGGGAGATATGGGATATATGCGCGATGCCGAGATGCTCTATGTCGTGGGCCGCTTCAAATCCCTGCTCATCAGCGCCGACGGTGAAAAATACAGCCCGGAAGGCATTGAGGAGTCGCTCGTGGAAAATTCGAAATACATCGACCAGGTTGTCCTCCACAACAGTCAAGACCCTTACACCATCGCCCTGACTGTTCCGAACAAGGATGCCCTCAAGGCCTGGCTGAAGGAAGAGCATCCTGAAATGGACCCTGCATCCGAAGACGGCAGAAAGGCTATGCTTCTCAGACTTCAGGATGAGTTCAATTCCTACCGCAAGGGAGGAAAGAATTTCGGGGCATTCCCTGAAAGATGGCTTCCTGCAGCAATATGCGTGCTTCCTGAGCCGTTCACGGAGAAGAACCATATGGTCAACAGCACGATGAAGATTGTGCGCGGCAAGGTCGAGAAGGCCTATGAGGACAGGATGGCGTATGCCTACACTCCTGAAGGTAAGGATATATGTAATCAGTTGAATATTAATAGTATCTAAAGGATATACAAACTCCGAAATGACGGAAATAAGCATCGTTGATCTTGTGGGATGGGTTGATGTCCGGAGGAGAATATCTTCCGACAACGACTTTTGCATAATGGATTTCAAATACGGCGGGGAAAACAGCGAATTTGCCGGATTCCCCTGCCGGGTTGATGGCTTTGTTGCCATTTTCTGCATCAGCGGGGAATTTACCATAACCATCAATATGGATGAATATACCGTAAGGAAAGACACCCTTCTTCTGAACGTACCGAGCAATATCATCAACTCCGCGTCCTGCAGTCAGGAAAATCTTAAGGACTTGCATTTCATTTTGATGGCAATCTCGACGGATTATCTGACAGGACTGAACATAGACGGCAGCAAGGTTCTTTCGGAAGGTATGCAGATAATGCAGGCACCTTCAATCGTGATGAACCATCAGGAGAAAGCCCTCGGGGAGTCTTATCTGATGCTTGCCGACAAGATAATGAAATATCCTTTCGAATACCGTCGGCAGAGTCTCAGGGGAGTGGTGTCGTCGCTGGCATATTTCATCGTGGATATGTGCGCAAAACGGCAGGAAGTTTCCCTTTCCCAGCCCTGGAAACCGGGTGCAAGGAACAGGAC
>CAMEBJ010000087.1 GCA_945912085.1 uncultured Bacteroidales bacterium
AATTTTTCTTTTCCTGACATTCAGACAGCAGGATCATCCAGACCGAGTTCAGGATGGCGGCGGGAAGAGACTGACAGGAGGATTGCCACCACAATCGAGACTATGCCGAGCAGGACGAAAACATACTCGGCCTGAATGGCGGCGGAGACCTCCTGAAGGGCATTGCCGCTTTCGGTGATGGTGTTCTTGAAAATGCGTCCGATGAAAATCGGGACGATCATCATTCCCATATTCTGAATCCAGTAAATCAGAGAGAAGGCTGTGCCGAGGTTCTTTTCAGGCACAATCTTCGGAACCGAAGGCCACATCGCCGAAGGGACCAGTGAATATCCTATTCCCAGAAGGGCAATTGAGACATATCCATATTCCGCAACTCCCCTCGGGGCGAAGACTATTATCAGATGTGAAATCAGCACAAGGGCTGAACCTACTGTCATCCAGAGGGTTGCTCTGCCGGTCCTGTCCACCAGAGCTCCGAACAGAGGGGTGAAGACAATCGTGAAGAAAGGAATCATCGAAAGCATCCAGGTCGCAGTCTCCAGTTCCATCCCGAACAGCGGAATGAGGATGGACGTGCCGAACTTCTTGAATCTGATGACACAACAGTAGAAAAAGACACAAAGGAGGGCAATCATCAGAAAGCGCGGATTGGTGAGAACCTTCCAGATGTCGGAGAAACGGAATTTTTCATCCTCGGCAGTCTGGTGGCGGTCCGACACTCCCCTTTCCCTGTCAAAACGGGCATCCATTGCCACGAAAACGCCCCAGAGGATGCCTCCCAGAAGGAGCAGGGCAAGTCCCAGAAGCGCAGGTCTGTTGGTATCGGAAAGGAAATACATCTCTCCAGCAGGCTTCTGAGCGACAATCATCGGAGAAAGCACAAGTGCAGCTGCCGTTCCAAGCCGAGCGATGGAGAGCTGAAGTCCCATCGCAAGGGCTACATTCCTGCCTTTGAACCATTTGGCGATGGAACGGGTGACGGCAACTCCGGCAATTTCACTTCCCAGGCCGAAAAGCATACATCCTACGTATGCCACAGTCAGGGAGATTTTCGGTGAGAGTCCTGAAGAAATCGCATAGAAAACCAGCCCCGCACCGAGAATCATCAGGGCAACGAATGCCGACCCGACGATTCTGACCCCGTACAGGTCAAGAAGGATGCCGCAGACAATAAGTCCCCCGCAAACGCACAGGAATGAATATCCACCTGCATAAAACCCGTAATCCTCATAGTCCCAGCCAAGTTCAAGCAATTCAGGATTTTTGAACAGATGCGACAGGGACGAGAACATATCGTCGAAGAAGTACGACGCGAACATCGGAACAACAAGACAGGCAAGTGCTGCCCAACAGAGCCACTTGCCTGCTTTTTTCCCATCTGAGAATGGTTTCATAGACTATTTCTGGATGTTTGGCTTTTCAAGTCCATATCCCTTCCTTATGTCCTCGGCCTTGAGGGCGAGGCTGAGCAGAAAAGCGAGTATCCCGAATGAGGCAAACACAAGCATCGGCACGAAATATCCGTCAGTTGACTGGCGGAGGGCCCCGATAATCTTAGGCACGAAGCAAAGGCCGATGTTCTGAACCCAGAAAATCAGGCAATATGCAGATCCGAGGATTTTCTCATCAATGATTTTCGGAACCGATGGCCAGAGGGCTGCCGGCACGAGCGAGAAGCTGACTCCCAGAACGACAATCAGCAGAAGGGCGAGCCATTTCTGCGGGAAGGCCGGAAGGACGAATGCGAAACAGAGATGGCAGACAATCATGATTACGGAGCCTACCATCAGCATCGATGCACCCTTGCCCACCCTGTCAAGGAAGATTCCCAGGAACGGTGTGAGGCACATAGCAAGAATCGGGAAGCAGCTGAACAGACGTGCAGCATCGGCGGCCTCGATTTGAAGTGTGATTTCAAGGAAATTGGTGGCATATCTCTGGAACGGGAAGATTGCGCTGTAGTAGAGAACGCATAGAAGCGCGACAATCCAGAACATCTTGCTCTTGAAAATCGCCCCGAGGTCGCTCAGATGGAATTCCTCGTCAGAACCGTCCTCTGAATTGGAAATTCCTGCAGCAGCAAGCTGGGAGTCGAATTTCTTGTCCATTATGCCGAAAATGATGAAGTTTACAAGTCCTACGCAAAGGAGGGCACCGCAGAATCCCAGCGGGGCAAGCACAGAACCTCCGAAAGCCTTGCTGATGATTGGAGCAATCCACATCACTGCAAAGACACCAAGACGGGCGATTGCCATCTCAAGACCCATTGCAAGAGCCATTTCCTTGCCTTTGAACCACTTGGCAAGAATCTTCGAAACATTTGTCCCTTCCATCTCGCAGCCGCAGCCAAAGATCATAAAGCCCAGTGATGCCATTTTTGCGCTTGCAGGCATCTCAACCCACCAGCTGCCGAGCCATCCGGCAAAAGCCGTTGTCTGGAACCAGTCGCTGATCCCGACAAATTTAATGGCCGCACCCAGAACCATCAGACCTGCGGAAAGGATTCCGGAGAAACGCACTCCGAGTTTGTCAAGAATGACACCAGCGACAATCAGGAAACCGCAGACATTGAGGATGTATTCCGAAGCCGCGTATGTTCCGAAAACACTGCTGTTCCAATGCAGATTGCCCTCGACAAGCGACATCAGAGGCGACATCACATCCACAAACATATAGGCGAAGAACATCATCAACGCCACCAGGACAAGGACGGTCCAACGCGCCAGTGGACTGTCATTCATCAGTTTTTGTACTTGTTTTACCATAATATCGTTAGTTCATATTTTTCAAAAACTCGCGAATATAATACAAATACTCAAAAAAATGCTTAACTTGGAACGGTTTTTTGAGTTAGATTACTATTTGGAAATAGGAATGGAATATCTGTCAAAAGAAAGATATGACGAACTTGTTGCGGAACTCAACTATATGACAGACGTTGAGTATCCGCGGATAAGGGATGACCTGGCTGAGGCCCGGTCACAGGGTGATCTGAGCGAAAATTGCGGATACAGGGCTGCCAGAAGGGCCCAGGCCAAGGCAATAAGCCGGATACGTTTTCTCCAGAAAGTTCTTCAGCATTCGAGAATCATCGACACGAGTATCCTGCCGAAAGACTGCATCAGTCTTCTGAGCAAGGTTGAGTTCACCCATCTTGGAACAGGCAGGAGGATGGCCTACACCATAGTCACCCATCACGAAATGAATCTGGAACAAGGCAAAATCTCCTGCAATTCCCCAATCGGGGCGGCACTTATGGGCAAGAAAGAGGGCGACATTGTCGAGGTAAAGGCTCCTGCCGGGGCATTTCAGATAAAGATTGAAAGTGTATCAACACCTTAACCGGTTTTTCCAGTATACATCAAAAAGCTTTCCGATTATGTTTACCAAGCAATCAAAATCCCAAAAATGAAAATGTCCATTCTGAGAGAATATGACAAGACATTCGAATTTACTGTCAAGTAATGGAGGTTCTGATATTTGCGAAACTTGTACATATTTCCCGATTTTTGAAATATAAATCGTAACTTTGCCGGCCAGATTTGACCTGCTATGCGGAATTTGCTTGACAAAATAGAGTCACCGGCGGACATTCGTCATCTCAGCATGAATGAGTTGAAAGAATTGTGCGCCGAACTCAGGGATTATATGATTGAATGCTGTTCGACAAATCCCGGCCACCTCGGCTCAAGCCTCGGGGCGGTGGAATTGGTCGTGGGTATTCATTACGTGTTCAATACTCCCGAGGACAAGGTGGTTTTTGATGTCGGACATCAGGCATACGCCCACAAGATTCTGACCGGACGAAAGGAAATCTTCAGGCAGAACAGGAAGAAGGACGGCATCAGCGGCTTCCCCAAACGTTCGGAAAGCATCTACGATGCATTCGGGGCCGGACATTCATCGACATCCATTTCCGCAGCCCTGGGAATTGCCCAGGCGGAAAAAGCCCGGGAAACGGGGAACAAAACCATTGCGCTGATTGGGGACGGAGCCCTCTCCGGAGGTCTGGCATTCGAGGGGCTGAACAATGCCTCCGAGGCTGACCTGCTGATGATTATCAATGACAACAACATCTCGATTGACAAGAACATCGGCGGCATACACGAGCATCTGCTGAACCTGACCACTCACCCGACCTACAACAGGCTTAAGGACAAAGTCTGGAACAGAATGGGCGAAGGCAAGTTGCGCGAGAAGATTCAAAGATCCGTCATCCGACTGAAATCCAATCTGGTAAGCACTTCAGGAGGCGATCTCTTCGAAGCACTCGGACTGCGCTACTTCGGCCCGGTGGACGGCAACGACATAGTCCAGGTGATCGGCGCCCTTCAGAAACTGAAATCACTCAAGGGCCCGAGGGTACTTCACACAATAACAGTCACAGGCACGGGCTATGCACCGGCCGAGGAGGACCAGACGACCTGGCACGCACCGGGAAAATTCGACCCGGTGGACGGCAAAAGGCTGAAGAACGGCGACCACAAGGAAAGCCGCTATCAGGATGTCTTCGGACAAGTGCTTCTGGAACTTGCCCGTCTTGACCGGAGGGTTGTCGGAGTAACACCGGCAATGGCCAGTGGCTGCGGAATGAATCTGCTCGCCAAGGAAATGCCGGAGCGTTTCTTCGATGTCGGAATTGCGGAAGAGCACGCCGTAACTTTCTCCGCCGGAATGGCAAGTGCGGGAATGAAGCCTTTTTGCAACATCTATTCGTCATTCTCACAGAGGGCATACGACCAGATAATCCACGATGTCGCTCTCCAGAATCTCGGGGTTGTCTTATGCCTGGACCGCAGCGGACTGGTGGGTGAAGACGGCGCCACACATCACGGCTGCTATGACATTGCAGCCTACAGAAGTATACCGGGAGTGGTCATCGCCGTCCCATCCGACGAGATTGAGCTTAAAAAGATGATGTACACGGCCTACAAGTCTGAAAACACACCTTTTGTAATAAGGTATCCGAGGGGATATGGAGAAGGGGCCCCATGGATGTCCTGTGACTTCGGGATTCTGCCTGTGGGCAAAGGCGAGAAAGTCTGCGACGGGGAAGGGATAGCCGTAATTGCGGCAGGACCGGTGGTCAGAAGGGCAGTGGAAGCGGCGGAAGAATGCTTCGAAAAAACGGGGAAAAGACCGACTGTATATAATATAAGGTATATCAAACCTGTTGATGAATCCATTCTTGAGGAGGCGATGGCTTCGGAAACGATTATCACAGTGGAGGACGGATGTGTCAAGGGAGGATTGTTCGGAGAAGTTGCGGAATACTCATCAATGAAAGGATACAGAGGTACAGTCATTCCGGCCGGGATACCTGACCGCTTCATCTCCCAGGGTACACAGGCAGAACTCAGAATGGAGTGCGGGATAGACAAAGATTCACTTTTTCGACTGTTTTTACAAGAATTTAGCAAAAGAAAAGAAAAAAGTTTTGGAGATAAAGAATAAATATCTATCTTTGCAATCCCTTTCGGAAAGACCTGAACAGGTAGAACGAAAAAGGAGCACGCCGATGTAGCTCAGTTGGCTAGAGCACGTGATTTGTAATCTCGGGGTCGTGGGTTCGACTCCCTCCATCGGCTCAGTTCTTTAAAAGAATTTCGAAGTTTGTTTCCGGGTGAGAAGCCTGACGAAGAAATCGCCGGAAAGAAACAAGAAAACGGGAGAATACCAGAGTGGCCAAATGGGGCAGACTGTAAATCTGCTGGTTTTTACC
>CAMEBJ010000088.1 GCA_945912085.1 uncultured Bacteroidales bacterium
ATTTGCAGGATTTTAAAGTTTTTTTTAAAATAGCCTGATTTGAAATAACCATCTGAAACTTAGAGAAAATGAATGAAATAATCCTTGCGGTAATCGCCGCCCTTTTGCCTGTCGGATTTCTGGTTTACTTCATTTACAAGAAGGACAAAGATCATCCTGAGCCTAAGAAATGGCTGTGGAAAGGAGGGCTTTACGGAGTCCTTTCTGCTGTTATAGTCGTTGTCTTAAATCTTTTCAAGCCGGAATTCCTTGCTCTCTTCCCTTATCTTGAGGGGAGTATTCCGGGAGCATTGGGTACTTCCCTCTTTGATGCGGCAATTCCAGAGGAGGCGGCAAAGTTGCTGATGCTCTGGCTTTTGATTCGCAAGAACCCCTATTTTGACGAACACCTGGACGGAATAGTTTACGCGACCTTGATCGGGCTGGGTTTCGCCGGGTTGGAAAATATTTTCTATGTCCTTGACTCATTGGACAATTTTGTTTCGATAGCCTTGAGCAGGGCAATTTTCTCAGTCCCGGGACATTTCTTCTTTGCGGTCGTAATGGGTTACTATGTCTCGCTTGCATATTTCGGAAAGAAGTCGAAGGCAAAAAAGACGATGTACTGGGCACTGGCTTTCATCGTGCCGGTAATCCTGCATTTCATTTTTGATGCCATTCTGATGTCCGCAGATGTGATGGCTGAACTCTCCGGAATGCTCATAGTCGCATTCATCGTGTTCTGTGTCTGGCTCAGGAAATTCGGTCTCAGGAGAATCAAGGCTATGCTACAGGAGGACAAGGCGAACAGGGTGGTTGTGCAGCCGGCGGTCAGGCCGACCTACACTCCGCAACCCCTTGACACCAGTGACGTTGAGCTTCCAGAGGATTTGCAGGGACTTGCCGAATCCATTGCGGCTAATGTGCACGAGGTCTGGTCTGCAGGCAGAATCGCGGACGGATGGAGTTTCGGCCCGGTGAGGGACGATTTGAACAAGAAGCATCCTTGCCTCGTGCCTTACGAGGAGCTGCCCGAATCTGAAAAGGAATATGACCGGCACACCTCTCAGCAGACCATCAAGATGATTCTCAAGTCCGGCTTTTCCATCCGGAAGGATTCAGGGGACAGCAATGGAACCAATGGATCCATTCCAGACAATTTGACTATGTGAGTTTTTCTGCCACAAGGAATGGACTGGAAGGGGTGAAACTAACCTTACGTAGAAATAAGAGTTACTATCTTACGAACTCGCGCGGATTCGTCAGGGGTTACCCAAAGACCCGAGGCTAACAGAAAAAAGGCACTTCAGCGACGTCTGAAGTGCCTTAAATCAATTTTGGATTTTGTGAAACGTATTCGCACAATCACTACACAAGGGCAAATGAGAGGTTCCCCTTGCAGCAGAGTTTGCCTTCGACCTTCAGGGATGCCTCGCAGAAAAAGAGTTTGCCTCCCCTCTGGTCAACCAGTTTCGCAGTAATCTCACAGACATCACCCGGACGGACGATGTTCTTGAAACGGACATTGTCGATGCCGCTGTAGAGTGTGGTGTGTCCCTTGATCTGGTCTTTCACGAGAAGGGCACAGCTCTGCGCCATAATCTCGCACTGAATCACTCCCGGGACTATCGGGTTGCCCGGGAAATGGCCCCGGCAAAAGAACTCATCCTCCTTGATGGTGTACTTTGCGTGTGCAACACCTTCCTCGTCAATATAAATCTCGTCAACAAGGAGCATCGGTTCACGATGCGGAAGATATTCCTTCAATTCTTCTCTGTTCATATTGGAAAAGGTTTTAGTTATTCGTCTTTATCAGAAAACCCTTACGAGACAATCTGATTATTTTACATATTTCCTGAATGCGATGCACCCGTTGTGACCTCCGAAACCGAGGGAATCGGAAATGGCAATCGTAATGTCTGCCTTGAGAGCCTTGTTTGGAGTGTAATCAAGGTCGCATTCAGGGTCGACTGCGTCAAGATTTATGGTAGGAGGAACCACTCCGTTGATCAGGGTGTAGACGGAAGCGATTGCCTCAACTGCACCTGCCGCTCCGAGCATGTGGCCGGTCATCGACTTAGTGGAACTGATGTGTGCCTTGTAGGCATCATCCCCGAGAGCCAGTTTGTAGGCCTTGGTCTCGGAAGAATCGTTCAGGGCGGTTCCTGTTCCGTGAGCATTGATGTACAACTCATCCTTTAAAGCGTCATAGCCAGCCTGTTCGAGAGCCATCCTGATTGCTGCTGACTGGGTCACCCCGTCTGGTCTTGGAGCAGTGACGTGATGAGCATCACAAGTGTTGCCGTAACCGACCATCTCGGCAAGGATTACAGCACCACGGGCAACCGCATGCTCATACTCCTCAAGCACCAGCATACCAGCCCCTTCAGCCATAACGAAACCTCCCCTGTTGGCATTGAAAGGAAGGGATGCATATTTCGGATCCTCCGAACGGGAGAGAGCCTTTGCATTGGCAAAGCCTGCTATTCCGAGAGGAATGGTTGCTGCCTCGGCCCCTCCGGCAATCACTGCATCAGCATAACCGTGGCGGATGGCCCTGAATGCCTCACCGATAGTGTGGGTGGAGGTTGCACAGGCAGTCACCACAGGAACGCAAGGTCCGCAGGCATTGTGACGGATGGCGATGTTGCCGGCAGCGATGTTTGAAATCATCGTGGGGATGAACAGTGGTGAGATCCATTTGGCACCATCCTTGATCATTTTCTCAGTCTCGCGGTACTGAACGGAGAATCCGCCGATTCCGGAACCGACATAGACTCCAAGCCTGAAAGGATCGATATTTCCGTCCTCACCGCTCTTCAGGCCAGCCTGGCTCATAGCCTGGGCAGCGGCAGCAACGGCAAAAACGGTGAATTTGTCCTGTTTACGCGAGAAGGCAGGTTCAATACCGAAATCCGCCGGATTGAAATCCCTGACTTCACCTGCAATTTTCACGGGCAGGTCATCGGTTGGGAACTGCGTGATGAAATCAATGCCGCATACCCCGTCCAGAAGGTTCTTCCAGAAGGTTTCAACATTGTTTCCTATCGGAGAGACAACACCAGCCCCGGTAACTACAACTCGTCTGATTTCACTCATATATCAAGTATTTAATATTATTCAAAATATCTGTCCGTTCCGCGAAGAATCTTCTCTGCACCGAGAATGAGATCCTCCACTATGTCCTTTGCAGGTTCAATCTTCCTGACCATACCTGCAACCTCTCCGGCCATATAGCTTCCGTTTGGATCTCCCTCCTTGACAGCCTTGCGCAATGCGCCGGTACCGAATGAAAGAATCTCCTCAGGTTTGACTGACGGGTCGGCCTCCATCTTTGCAAAAGTCTTGGAGAACGGAGTCTTGAGAGAACGGACAGGATGTCCGAGAGTCTTGCCTGTCACTATTGTGGAAATGTCTGTCGCTTTCAGAATCTTGTCCTTGTAGTTCTGGTGAGCGGTGCACTCCTCGGCTGCGAGGAAACGGGTTCCCACCTGGATGGCATCCGCTCCAAGTATGAATGCGGCAGCAGCCTGACGGGCATCGCAGATTCCTCCTGCACCGATGACCGGGATGTCAAGAGCATCAACAACCTGCGGCAAAAGAGCCATAGTGTGGAGCTCCCCGACGTGTCCACCTGACTCGGCACCCTCGGCAACAACCGCAGTCGCCCCTATTGCCTGCATCTTCAGGGCAAGGGCAACGGAAGCCACAACAGGAATCACCTTAATTCCGGCCTCCTGCCAGGCAGGCATATACTGTGCAGGAGATCCTGCACCCGTGGTAAGGATTTTTACCCCCTCGTCAATCACCATCTGCGCGATTTCAGCAGCATTGGGTGCCTGAAGCATAATGTTGACGCCAAACGGTTTGTCAGTCAACTCTTTGCATTTCCTCACCTCAGCCCTGACAGCTTCAGTTCCTGCATTGACGGAAGAAATCAGACCAAGTCCGCCGGCATTTGAAACGGCTGCGGCAAGGGAAGCATCGGCAACCCAGGCCATTCCGCCCTGGAAAATAGGATACTTGATACCAAGAATCCCGCATATTCTACTTTTAATCATATCTTTTATATTTCAATATATTCCACAAAAACTTCAAATATACAAAAATTACCATTCAAGCACAACTGCACCGGAGATAAATCCTGCACCAAACGCGCTCATCACAATGAGATCCCCCTTCTTGAACATCCCCTTCCTGTTGCACTCATCCAGAAGAACAGGACAACTTGCCGAAGATGAATTGCCGTGACTCTCCACATTTGTAGGGAATTTCTCAGCAGGCTGTTCGAGGAACTCCTGAATGGTGTTGATTATTCTGATGTTCGCCTGATGAAGGAGAAACCAATTCACCGAATCAGGAGCAATATTCAGATTGTCAAGCAAGTACTTGATGTCTCCCGAAGAAGCCTTCACCGCGAATTTAAAAACGTCCTGTCCCCTCATCTGCAAAGACTCTGAATGCTCCTCCTTTGTAATGTAAGGAGTAGGTTCGAGAACCCTTTTCTGATAGAGTTTGTCCGGGGCACTGGCAGCGGACAGTTTAATTCCCTTGATGTTGTCGCCTTCAGTGAGCACTGCGGCTCCCGCTCCGTCTCCGAAAAGAACGCAGACATTGCGGTCCTTCCAGCTTGTCATCCTTGTAGGCTCCTCTGCACAGACAATCAGGACATTCTTCACACGGCCGGACTTGTACTGAGCCTCTGCTATATCAAGCGCATATATGAAACCTGCACAGGCACAATTGATGTCCAGGCAGGGACAAGTAGCTCCGATTCTTCCCTGGATGATACAACTCAGAGAAGGGGTGATATATTCGTTGACGACATTGGAGCAAATCAGGTAATCAAGGTCAGATGCTTGGATACCTGCATTGTCAAGAGCCTTCAAAGCAGCCTCGACAGCCATATCCTCCAGGTTCTCGTCAGAAATGACGTGTCTGAACTTGATACCTGTCCTCGGATATATCCAGGAGTCACTGGTATCAAGGAATTCTGACAACATGTCATTTGTCACGATTTGTTTCGGAATCGCACTTCCGGTACCGATAATCTTCATATTACAGCATTAAAATTTTGAAAAAACTGCGACAAAAATAATCAGTCACGGGATCTCGGGAAAATAATTGTGGCAAAAAGCCCGAATTGACTTTCCAACAGTCACCCACGAGCAAAAAAGTGGCAGAATTTGGTTATTTGTGGTTAAATTTTTACATTTGCGGGGCTAAAAGGGATGTATGAATAAGTACTTGCCAGAATTTTTACTCGGAAAGAATCAGATGCTGGGAACAGTTACTTTCTCGGTTCTTTTCGCCATCGTGTTCCTTAATATATATATACCTTTCTCGGACACGGCCTGGTTTCGCCTCGGCGATTCCATATTCTTCCTGTTTACGGCTGGCTTCATCTTCATTTCCATGATTATCCTCGTTGCGAGCAGGATTCTGATGTACAACACCAGAAAATGGTTCAGGATGACATATCTTCTGTACATTCTCTGGAGCATAGCCGAAGTAGTGCTGATCTGTGCCTTCTACACATTCGTCACGATAGACGTTCAGAAACCACTGCCCCTCTCACCGATTGAAACATTCAGCAAGGCCATTCTTTACGGAACTATTGCCCTGCTCATCCCGGAAATCCTCTCCGGAATGTACTATATGCTTGATGAGCAGAAAAAGACTATCAAACTGATGAGTTCAATGGGAGTCGTCACGGATGAGAAGGGTCAGGAC
>CAMEBJ010000089.1 GCA_945912085.1 uncultured Bacteroidales bacterium
CAGGGGGGTGGAGTGTAAATTGATAATGGTCGGGGACTCTGCCCAGCTGCCTCCGGTGGGACTTGATGCAAGTCCGGCTCTGTCAAAGGATTATATGTCGATGATTGGAGGAGTGACATTCACTTCCCTTACAACTGTAGTCAGGCAGCAGAAAGAATCCGGAATATTGACCAATGCCACGAAAATCAGGAAGTTGATCGAGGAGACGGATGGTTTTGACGCCCTGCCTCTCGATTGTCTTGAACTTTCGACCGCTCTCTTCGAAGATGTGGAGAGAATCAGTGGAGGCGACCTGATTGAGAAACTTTCGGATGCATACGCCCGTTACGGTGACGATGAAGTGATTGTGCTTTGCCGTTCGAACAGGAGGGCGAACAAGTACAACGCCGGAATCCGCTCCGCCGTGCAGTTCAAGGAGGAGAGGCTGGTGCGTGGTGACAGACTGATGATTGTGAAGAACTGCTACAAGTTCGAGGGACAGATTGAGGGTATGGACTACATTGCGAACGGCGACATGGCCGAACTCCTAAGCATATCCTCTTACGAGGAACGCTACGGTCTGCATTTCGCAAGGGCAAGGCTGTGCTTTCCTGACTATGACGACCAGGAACTTGTCGCCAGGGTCATTCTAGACACACTCGAATCCGAGAGTGCATCTCTCACCTGGGAGCAGCAGAATATGCTCTACACGGGCGTTGATGCGGACTATGCCCACATAACCTCAAAAAAGAAGAGGTATGAGGCCGTCAGGGAGGATCCTTACTACAATGCCCTTCAGCTGAAGTATGCCAATGCCATCACGACCCACAAGTCTCAGGGCGGACAGTGGAAATGCGTGTTCGTTGACAACCCTCTCTGGCAGGAAGAATTGACCACCGATGACCTGAAATGGCTCTACACCGCTGTCACCAGGGGTGTGGAGAAAGTATATTTTGTGAATTTCAAGGATGAAATGTTTGAGTGATATGAAGAGATTTCTATGTGCTGCGGCCGCATTCATACTGCTGCCGTGTGTGCAGGTTTTTGCCGATGATGACCCGAAAAGTGATTTCAGACCTGTTCCCAAAGCCTGCAAATGGCTGGACTCCAAGAAGATAATCTTCTCTTACGATGGAACCTACACCGATTCCACGGCTTTTGTCTATGATGCCTCTGCAGACAAGATGATTCACGGGGTTTCCGCTCCGGAGAAATATACGGACTTTCCTGTGACCATAGAGGGGGCTGTGAATATGACCTTTTCACCGGATTCCTCGAAGATTGCCTACACCAAGGACAACGACCTTTACTTCTATGACATTTCCTCTCAGGAGGAGACAAGGCTTACCTTCGATGGTACTGACTTGATACTCAATGGCTATGCTTCCTGGGTCTATTTTGAGGAAATCTTCGGCAGACCTTCCCGCTACAGGGCTTTCTGGTGGTCGCCCGACAGCCGCCATCTTGCCTTTTACCGCTTTGACAACACCAGAGTTCCGCTTTTCCCGATTTATTCGCCTTTCGGTCAGGGAGGGACCCTGAATGAGACCCGCTATCCGAAGGCAGGACAGACCAATCCGCAGGTGAAAATCGGAATCCTCACCCTCGGGGAGCCCTCGAATGAGGGAGAATCCGCAATTGTCTGGGCTGATTTCGACCCGGCTCAGGACCAGTATTTCGGCACGCCGTTCTGGGGACGGGACAGCCGTTCGCTCTATGTCTCGAGAATGCCGAGGGTCCAGAACACCCTTGATCTCTACAGGGTGGATGCCTCGGACGGCAGCAAGCAGAAGGTCTACCACGAGGAATATCCGACCTGGATTGACTGGATGGAGAATGTATATTTCACTGAATCAGGTCTTTATATGGTTAGATCCTTTGAGACGGGCTGGGAGCAGATATATTTTCTTTCCTACGACGGCAAGACTTTTCGGAGACTTACCGACGGGGAGAACTGGGGAGTTTCCGTGGTTCGTGTGGACGAGAAGACAGGAACGGTGTATTTCACCGCAAAAAGGGACGAACGCCTCAGGAGTGTTTTATATTCCGTTGATAATAAAGGAAATATCAAACATCTGACCGATCTTTCGCTGAATGTGTCGTGGGTGAGTTTCTCTCCTGACGGAAGATATTTCGCATCGTCGCTCTCCAATTCGTCGGTTCCGACGAGAATCTGTGTTTCGCGCACAGCCTGTCCGGAGCGAACGAGGACGGTGGCGGATATGGCAAAGGAATCATATTCCGCTGAGAAATATTCACTTCCGGTTTATATGTCAATGACGACTTCCGATGGTTTCGAACTTCCTTGCGCCGTCGTTTTCCCGAAGAATTTCAATTCAGAGGAGAGATATCCCGTTCATCTGGACATATACGGAGGACCGAACACTCCTGTGGTTCGTGACCGCTGGGTGAATCCAAAAAGGTATGAATGGTGGGCGGAAAACGGTATCATTCAAGTGATTGCGGATTGCAGGGCTGCCGGGCACAACGGACGCAGGGGGACGGATATGGTGCATCTGAATCTGACGGAAATGCCTGTGAAGGATTTTGCGCAGTGGGCTGATTTCCTGTCATCCATGACTTTCGTGGACGGGAAGAGAATAGGGGTTGAGGGATTTTCATTCGGAGGGACGATGACGGCGATGCTCCTGATGAGACATCCTGAAAAGTTCCGTTGCGGGGTTGCCGGAGGGGGAGTGTATGACTGGATGCTTTACGATTCGCATTACACCGAGCGTTTTATGAGCACTCCGCAACTCAATCCTGAGGGATATGAGTCTTCCTGTGTGCTGAACTATGTGGATGGATATCCATCTTCCTACAAGGGGGAAGCCCCTGTGATGCTGAAACTTACGCACGGAACGGGTGATGACAACGTCCATTTCCAGAACACCCTTCAACTGATTGACCGTCTGCAGAAAGGCGGGAAGAAATTTGATTTTATGATATATCCTGACGGGATGCACGGCTACAGAGGCTACCAGGAAGACCATTTCGAGGCGGCAAACCGTGAGTTCTGGCGCAATTGGCTTCTTTTCAAATGAGTGAATATCAAATGATACCGACCTCCGTGAAAGAGGTTCAGGCACTCGGCTGGGACTACATTGACGTGATTCTTTTCAGCGGTGATGCCTTCATTGACCACCCCTCTTTCGGGACAGCCGTCATAGCGAGATGGCTCCAGAAACACGGCTACAGGGTGGCTGTCGTGCCACAGCCCAACTGGCGTGACGATTTGCGCGACTTCAGGAAACTGGGAGCTCCGAGACTCTATTTCGGAGTGAATGCCGGGGCGATGGATTCGATGGTGAACCATTACACGGCTTCCAAGAGGCTCCGCAGCGACGATGCCTACACTCCGGAGGGCAGGGCGGGGCAGCGACCGGACTATGCCGTCACTGTCTATTCGCAGATTCTGAAGAAACTTTGGCCTGATGTTCCCGTGGTCATAGGAGGCATAGAGGCTTCCCTGCGCAGGCTCACCCACTACGACTACTGGCAGGACTGTCTCCTTCCCTCGGTTCTGGTATCCAGCGGGGCTGACTATCTCTGCTACGGGATGGGGGAGAGACCTATGCTGGAACTTACACGGGCAATCGAGTCCGGGAGGAATGCCTCTGACATCCGTAGAATCAGCCAAATCGCTTTCTATAGCGACGGGCGCTGTCGTGTGAAAGATGCCCTTTTCCTGCATTCATTTGAATGTTGTCAGAAGGACAAGAAAGCCTTCGCCGAGAACTTCCATCTCATTGAGACTTGTGCGAATATGATGACTCCTCCGACAATAGTGGAACCTGTCGGGAAAGGCTTTGTGCAGGTCAATCCGCCTTATCCTCCGGCCACATCCGCTGAGATGGATTCATTCTGGGACCTGCCTTTCACGAAACTCCCGCATCCGCGCTACAAGGGAAAGAGAATCCCGGCCTACGACATGATCAAGTTCTCGGTGAACACCCACCGTGGCTGTTTCGGTGGCTGCAATTTCTGCACTATTGCCGCGCATCAGGGCAAGTTCATCCAGTCCCGCAGTGAGGAGTCAATTCTCAGGGAAATCGCAGCGTTGAATGACCTGCCGGGCTTTGCCGGGAATGTTTCCGATGTGGGTGCACCGACGGCGAATATGTACGGAATGCACGGGAAGGATTCGTCTCTGTGTGAAAAATGCAGAAGGAAATCCTGCCTGTTCCCCTCTCCGTGTCCGAATATGGACCGTTCCCACGAAAGGCTTCTGGCTCTGTATGAGAGAATTGCAAAGGTAAAGGGCATCAGGCACGCCTACATAGGCAGCGGAATCCGCTACGACCTGTTTCTGAATGAAAAGGGCTTTGTGGACGAGAGTTCCCGGCCATATTTCAAGACACTTGTCCTGGATCACACCTCGGGCCGTCTGAAAGTGGCGCCCGAGCACACCGAGGATTCCGTCTTGAAACTGATGGCAAAACCATCGTTCAAACTCTTCGAAAGGCTCCGTCTGGAGTTCGACAACATTGTCCGCTCCTCCTCCCGCAAATGTGAGCTGGTTCCTTACTTCATTTCAGGCCATCCGGGCTGCGGAATGCGCGAAATGGAGAAACTCTCCCGAAATCCCGCACTGAAAGGTTTGTATATGGATCAGGTTCAGGACTTTACCCCAACCCCTATGACCACTTCCTCCGTGATGTTCTACACCGGTCTTGACCCGAAAAATCTCCAGAAAGTCTTTGTGGAAAGAGACCTGGAACGCAAGCGTGCCCAGAAGTCGTTCTTCTTCAGGAAGAAGTGAAGGGTATTTTTTCCGTGACAATGAGGCAGTTGCGTTCAAGGACCTTCAGCCCGAAGATGTGTATGAGGTCTGATTCGCCGATGGCAAGTTTTTTTCTCAGGGCGGCGCTGTCAAGAGGGAAGTTGCGGGCGGTCACGCTGGCATCGGGATATTCCTGACGCACTGCCTTGATGCCCCGTTTGTCGAAAGGCAGCACCTTCAGAATCCTGAATGAGCGGAACAGTGCCCCGCCAGAGGAAACTTTCCGGACTGGCAGTTGGCAACCCTCTTCGGAATCTTCCCGGGATAACAGTAGCTGCCCGGCAAGTGGAGTCAAATAGTAATGCGTTGAAACTCCGAGTTTTGCAATCCCGAAGCGGCTGCATAGCAGTTTGAACGGTGCCGTCTTCATCAAAGCCTTGTCCGGCTCCAGAAGAATCTTCCCCTCCGACAGTTCCGTCCCCGAATCCTCCTGCCCGGACTCTCCGCAGTCCGAAATGACGATGTTCTTTACAAATGTCGCCTCAGCCCCTTCCTCTTCCTTCTTCAGGAACTGGAAGACCGCCCCTTGAGTCCGGGCGGAAATGATGCACTCTCCGTCATACTCCCTGTCCATCAGCACCACGATTTCCTTGCATTCCCCGTCGGCGGATATTGCGGAAATCTCCCTGCAGCAGCGTCCCAACCTGTTCAGAACCATTGTGATGTCTGCCATAGGTGAGAGCTTCACTGCCACAAACCTTGCTGCCTCGAGAAGACTCTCCTTCAGGGCAAGTATGTCCGGTTTGCACTCTTCAATCAGGAAAACCTTGCGATTCTCACTCCGCCTTGCCGGGTCCAGATAGATGACATCCGGCCCGAAGTCCCCCAGGATTTCCCCTACAGTTGCAGAACTTGAGGCTCCGCAGTTTGCCGCAGTCCCTCCTTCATTCCCGGCCACTACAAGAAAGTTGGAGGTTTCAATATTCCGTAAACCCAAAG
>CAMEBJ010000090.1 GCA_945912085.1 uncultured Bacteroidales bacterium
GCTCTTGATCTGGTTGTAATGAGTGTCATCCTCCTGAATGTGGATAAAAGCCTCCGACATCAGACTTGCCTTTTCCATCATCCCTCCCCGTATGACAAGGGTGATGCTGTCGGCACAATACTGCTGGGTTACCTCATTCCAGACCATAGGCTCCTTGAACAGACGGGCAAGGGAATCCACATCGGAATACTCAAGAGAATCGCAGACGACCTGCATATCAGGCCGGAACACCTTCACATTCCTCAGGGCAGTCAGAAAGCCGAGTTTGGTGGTGTCCAGCGGCTCAACTTCGACATCGGCGGCGGCATCCGCAGAAGCGAGGGAATCAGACAATGCGAGAGAATCAGACAATGCGAGAGAATCAGACAATGCGAGAGAATCAGGCAATGCGCCTGGAATTGCGAGGGAATCCGGCATTGAGAGGGCATCCGGTTTTTTCAGCAATTTGCCCCTACTGTCTTCCGGGGACTCTTCAGGGGATTCATCGGTGGAATCATCAATGGATTCTTCAGGGGATTCATCAATGGATTCTTCAGGGGATTCAGCGGGAACTTCTCCGGAGGATTCATCATCGGCAACCTCAACAGCAGCCTTTTTCCCTGAAAGACGCCTTCCCTCAGGGGAGTTTTCAGGAGTATTCTTCGGAGCGCCTCCCTGAGAAGACTTCGGAGCGCCTTCCTGAGCATTTTTCGGCCGGTAGTTAGGGTCATTCTTTGCAGCCTCCTCGGCAGCCTTTGCAGCTTCTTCAGCGGCCTTTTTCCTGTAAGTGCCGATCGGATCTGCATCAAGGTCCTTCAGACGCGATGCCGACTGGACATTGAAGACAGAATCCACGTCGCATCTTCTGATTGTGCGGTAAATCAAAGTATCCGCCCCGAAATACACCGTGTCCACCTTTCCACCTTCCTCAGTCACAGCAACCACCGCAGGAGACCGGGTCAGGGTCACCTTCGACAGAGAATCCAGATAGTGAATCCTTCCGGCAAGTGCGTGGACATTCCTCGATGTGTCCGACACCTGCGCCCTCCCAAGCATCTCGACATCGGATGTGTTCCGGTAAAAATAGAGGGAGTCGCTCCACGCTTCCTGCGTGTCGGTCATCAGATGTACGTTTCTGGAGAAGAAGAACACTTCCCGACCCCTGTCGTACCAGCCGTGGTCAGCAGAAAGCATATTTTCTTCCTGCCAGGCATCCGTTCCCCTACCGAAAGTGGCAAGATTGAGGTCCGACTCATATTTCAGATGGGTTGTCTTCACAAAAATTGAGTCTGTGAACATATTCACATCCCCGGAGAAAGTGAAAGTCTTCAGCTTTGAATCGTATGTGCCGTCGTTGCTCTCGATGATCTGGCCGTCCTTGTCCCGCATAGCCCCACCGCCGCGGAAAACGGCCACACTGTCCTTTGTGTTGTAGTCCAGATGTCTGGTCCTCAATGTGTTGTTGTCTTTGTCATTCAGCTGGACGACCTGACCGCGGAACTGCGCAAGGTCCTGGTCAATCAGATAAACCATCTTCTCACTCGTGAGCACTGTCCCGTCCTGAACGATACTGACATTGCCGATGGCATCGATGATTCTCCTGTCCACGTTCCACAGGGCTGTGTCACAATTGAGATAGGTGTTGTTGTGAAGAAACTGCGCGTGACCCGACACTTTCCTGACGCTCTGGCCGTTGATTTCAAAGACTTTTGCCGATGCGGCAGAAATCAGACGGACAAGACTGTCAGTCTGTTCCTGCTGCGCAAAGACAGGCAGCGACAGGACAGACAGGCACAAAAGGACAAGTGTCGTTTTCAGGAGACGCATCATTCCTCCCTGAATTTCGAAGACAGGCCTTCCTTGTCAAAGGTACAGTCCTTGAAGATAGGATCGATGACGATGAGAGTGGACTTGATTTTTTCTTCAAGGAACCTGTCAATGGCCTCCACGGACTTTTCCTGTTTGGCATATTCCAGCAAAAGGTTGTAGTCGTTCTGGAAGGAAGCCGGATGTGCAGGGAGAATCTTGTCAAGGCGGACGATCTTGTAAACTGTGTTTCCTCCCCTGCCCTCGTTGTCAAGGGATTCCAGCGGCTCGGAAATCTCTCCCTCTTTCAGGTCCTTCACCGCCGCATAATCCTGAGGTTTGAGCTGGTCAATCTCAAAATATGCCGAACCTGTGTGAGGGTCAGCCATCTGCCCTCCGTTTGTCCTGGTGGCAGGATCCTGGGAATAGAATCTCGCAATCAGTTCAAAAGGCACATTGTGTTCAAGGATCTGCGTCCTGAGGCTGTCAAGGGTGTGAAAAGCCTTGTCCCTGTCATCAATGGTATATTCAGGCTTGAGAAGAATATGCCTGGCATTGAACATATCCCCTTTCTTTTCGAGAACCTCGATGATGTGGAATCCGTCCGGAGTCTCGACAACCTGTGAGACCACTCCCGGCTTGAGTGCCATTGCGGCATCAGAGAAAGCAGGCCAGAAGATTGATTTTGAAGCCATTCCGAGTTCTCCTCCTCTCATCGCACTTCCCGGGTCCTGGGAATAAATGCGTGCCAGAGTCGAGAATTTCTCGCCGTTGATTATTCTCTCGCGGATGGAAATCAGCCTCTCCTTGACCGCATTGTTGGCGGCCTCCCTGTCAGGGTAAATGCAAATCTGGCTGAGCTGGTACTTCACCGGAACCATCGGAAGGTCCTCCGGGTCAGACGATGCGACATACTGCTCCACGTCGTAAGGAGTCATTTCCGGAATCGAAGAAGCAATCTTCTGCTGCATCTGCTGGGTAAGGCTCATTTCCTCAATAGCCTGTTTCCATTCCTTGCGCAACTTGTAGAGAGGTTTCTTGAAATAGGCCTCAAGCTGTTCGTCTCCGCCAAGGCGGGTGCGGAGATCGTCTATTCTCTGGTTCAACTCCCCGTTCACCATATCGTTGTTGACGGTGAGGGAGTCGATGCGGGACTGCATCAGAAAGAGTTTTGCGGACAGCATCTGCTCCAGAATCTCACAGCGGGCATTCCTGTCTGCGGCATATCCGCCGGCCCTGCGCATCTGAATCTCGTCCTCTATGTCTGAAATCATTATCATCTCGTTTCCGACAACCGCTATGGTCTTGTCTATGATTCCGTCAGGATATTTCTGCGCAAAAGCTGCACAGGACATAAAGAGGGCAAGAAGAGCCACTGTCCGATTGAATTGTTTCATATATACCATATTCAATATATCACAAATTTTCCTTTGTCGCGGGCATCATCAAGCAAGTCCCGTTCCAAAGACGTGGTAAGGCGGTGTTTCCTTACGCTCAGAATAATATCATTGATTTCAGGAGTGCAATGTTCCACCGGTGCAGGAACGCCTTTCGGGACAATCTCTGACACAAAGGCGGCGTTGTACTTCCCCGACGCATCGGTGTTCTCAAGGTAAGTACCCGGCTTGACATTCACAATTGAGACATATTCCACTCCGAGATCCTTTGCAAGGGAGGCTATGTCAACCCATTTGCCTGAATAGGAAGTGTACCTGTCCGCCTGCGGATAGGACAGGGCCTCGATTTCCCATTCGTCACCCTCGTCCACGGACGAGAGCATTGCCCTGATTGCCCTCTTGTTCGCCACATCCTTGTCGATTTTCATAAACACTGCCTTGACAAGAGGTCTTTCGAGAATGAAATCAGATGAGTGGGAATTGTAGTATTCCTCCACCTGTTCCGCGGTTACGGAAGTGTCAAGACGTTCATTGACAAAGAGTTGTTCGTACCTGTACTTCAGAAGGGCACGGCGGTATGCCTCCAGCTCGCTGGTCACGTCCTTCTCCTGTTTCGAGAGCTTGGACTCGGCAATGTCGAGAAAAACCAGGTCAGTCGCCCAGGTGTTGATGTACTGCATCGCAATCCGGAGACTGTCTTCACCGGTGGCTTCCTCGGGAATGAGCGGAAGGACATCGCTTTTGTAGAGGAGGTGACTTCCGACACGCGCCACAACAGTGTCGTCGTGCAGGATAGTGTTTATCATCCTGCACGACGGCAAAATCACGGCCAATGCCAGAATTGTGATGCATTTTGTCAACCTCATCTGCGTGCTATCGTGAGTAATTCGGAGATTCTCTTGTGATGGTCACGTCATGAGGATGTCCCTCGATGTAACCGGCGTTGGTAATGCGGACAAACTTCGCGCTGCGCAGGGCCTCGATGTCCTTTGCCCCGACATATCCCATTCCGGCACGCAGACCTCCGACAAGCTGGTAAACGACCTCGGCGAGAGTACCCTTGTAAGGGACCTGGGCGACGATTCCCTCCGGAACAAGTTTCTTGACATCCTCTTCCATATCCTGGAAATACCTGTCCTTCGAGCCGTTCTGCATCGCCTCAAGGGAACCCATTCCCCTGTAGGACTTGAACTTCCTTCCGTTCAGGATGATTGTGTCGCCAGGAGACTCCTCCACTCCGGCAAAGAGAGAACCGGCCATAATTGTTCCGGCACCAGCGGCGAGAGCCTTGACGATGTCACCAGAGTAGCGGATTCCTCCGTCGGCAATCACAGGGACTCCCGTGCCTTTCAAGGCTTCAGAAGCCATCATAACGGCTGACAGCTGAGGCATACCCACTCCTGCAATCACCCTGGTGGTGCAGATTGAGCCCGGTCCGATTCCGACCTTCACAGCGCTCACTCCGGCCTCGTACAATGCCCTTGCAGCCTCACCGGTTGCAACGTTTCCTGCGACAATCTCCATATCAGGCAGGGCTGCACAGGCTTTCTTTATGACATCAAGCACTCCGACGGAATGTCCGTGGGCCGTGTCGACAACAACGGCGTCCGCACCTGCGGAGGCAAGCATTTCGATTCTTTCAATGGTGTCGGACTTGACTCCGACTGCGGCAGCCACCAGAAGACGGCCCTTGGAATCCTTCGATGCAATCGGATTGTCCTTGATTTTCATCAGGTCCTTGTAGGTGATCAGTCCGACAAGTTTGCCGTCTGCATCAACCACAGGGAGTTTCTCCACCTTGTTGCTGCGGATGATGGCTGTAGCCTGCTCAAGGCTGATACCCTTTTGGGCGGTCACAAGGTTCTCGGACGTCATCACCTGTGAGACAGGCAATTTCATATTGTCCTGGAAACGAAGGTCGCGGTTTGTCACAATGCCGACCAGGAAATTGTTCTCATCCACGACAGGGATACCCCCGATGTGGTGCTGTGCCATCATACCGAGAGCCATTCCGACATTTGCATCAGGACGGATTGTCACCGGATCGTAAATCATTCCGTTCTCAGCCCTCTTCACCCGGCGTACCTGGGCCATCTGCTGCTCGATGGTCATATTCTTGTGAATCACGCCAATACCTCCGGCTCTGGCGATGGCAATCGCAAGGGACGATTCCGTCACAGTGTCCATTGCGGCGGAAACGACAGGAGTGTGAAGTTTGATGTTTCTGGTGAAATAGGAAGTGACATCCACGTCACGGGGAAGAACCTCGGAGCGGGCAGGGACAAGCAACACGTCATCGAAGGTCAGTCCTTCGGGAATTGGAGAATTTACTAAAGTCTGCATCGCGATATAAAAATTTTGCAAATATAGCAATTATTTTTCAAGTTCCGTAAGCGTCACATTCCTTACAGTTTTGCCCGTTGTTCCTGT
>CAMEBJ010000091.1 GCA_945912085.1 uncultured Bacteroidales bacterium
GTATTCAGGCTCCTGGTATTTCCTGAACAGGTCTTTCTCAGATGCGGGCCTCATAGATGCAATGGTGAATCTCGATATGCTCGGAACAGGTGACACGGGCTTCTATGCCTACACTGCATCAAATGCCGATCTGAATGCCATTCTGCGAACTGTGGGGACTGCCCTTCAGCCGATTGTCCCTGAGATAGTCGCAGCTGAACCCTATCCTTCCGACCACCGTTCGTTCTATGCGCAGGAAATTCCTTCGGTCTATCTGACAACAGGCCGTTACCCGGAAAAGGGAACTTACCGCGACATTCCTTCCATAGTCAATTACGATTATATGGAGAGGGAACTGGAGTATATTTACAATCTTACTCTTGAGATGGCGAACACAGGGACGGCTCCTCTTTTCAAACCGTCGTCGGCTCCTCTCAGGGGGGAGGAATACGCGGATGTGGTCTCAATCAATGACTGCGACGTCCTGCCTTCATTCTACAACAGCACTGACCTGGGACAGTTCCTTTCAAAGTGGGTATATCAGTATCTGCGTTATCCTGCATATGCCATT
This sequence comes from uncultured Bacteroidales bacterium, assembly GCA_945912085.1. Taxonomy (GTDB): domain Bacteria; phylum Bacteroidota; class Bacteroidia; order Bacteroidales; family UBA932; genus Cryptobacteroides. The sequence goes on from CAMEBJ010000091.1 coordinate 551, forward strand.
GACAATGGAATACAAGGTCGCGTCATCCTGAATTTCGTCATTGAGAAGGATGGACGCGTCAATGATGTCCGCGTTGTAAGAGGGGTGGACGCAAGTCTTGACGAGGAGGCTGTAAGAGTGGTTTCAGCATCGCCGAAGTGGAAACCGGGAAAAATCAAGGGCAACAAGGTCAGAACATCCATAACCCTGCCTGTGGAGTTCAGACTCGAGAAAAAAGGCGGGAAACCGAGTTTCGGAATAAAGAAATATTGACGATATATGGATTACAATTTCAAGGAAATCGAAAGGAAATGGCAGTCCCGTTGGGCTGAGAATCATACCTTCAAGGCTGTGGAAGACGAGTCCAGGCCAAAATATTACGTTCTGGATATGTTTCCTTACCCATCCGGGGCCGGTCTCCACGTGGGACATCCTCTGGGTTACATAGCCAGTGACATATTCAGCCGTTACAAACGTCTCTGTGGTTTCAATGTACTCCATCCGATGGGGTATGACGCATTCGGACTTCCGGCCGAACAGTATGCCATCCAGACCGGACAGCACCCGGCAGTGACGACCGAGAAGAACATCAGCCGTTACCGTGAGCAACTTGACAGAATCGGATTTTCATACGACTGGTCCCGTGAGGTCCGCACCTGTGACCCTGAGTATTACAAATGGACACAGTGGGCTTTCCTTAAGATGTTCGGAAGCTGGTATGACAGGAATCTTGACAAGGCCCGTCCTGTTGAGGATCTGGTCAGGGCTTTTGAAACCTCCGGTACGGAAGGCATAAACGCAGCCTGCACCGAGGAGATTTCATTCACTGCGGAACAGTGGAAGTCGATGACTGACAAGGAAAAATCAGACACCCTGATGAACTGGAGAATTGCCTATCAGGGTGAAACGTCCGTGAACTGGTGTCCTCAGCTCGGAACCGTCCTTGCGAATGACGAGGTAAAGGAAGGCTATTCCGTGCGCGGAGGCTTCCCGGTGGAGCAGAAGAAGATGACCCAGTGGCAGCTCAGGGTTTCCGCCTATGCTTCCCGCCTTTTGGATGACCTTGAGACTCTGGATTGGACGGATTCCCTCAAGGAGATGCAGCGCAACTGGATTGGCAAGTCTCAGGGTGCGGAGATGCACTTCAAAGCATATAATGGTGACAAAGAGTACGATATGGTCATCTTTACGACCCGTGCCGACACTGTTTTCGGAGTGACCTTTATGGTGCTTGCGCCTGAAAGCGAGTGGGTGGAGAAACTCACTGCGCCTGAGCGCAAGACCGAGGTCGAGGAGTATCTCGCTGCAGTCAGGAAGAAGACTGAAAGGGAGAGGCTCTCCGAGACCCGCAAGGTTACCGGTGTCTTTTCCGGGTCATACGCAGTGAATCCTCTCACAGGTGACCGTGTTCCAATCTGGATTTCGGAATATGTACTCGCCGGCTATGGCACGGGAGCGATTATGGCCGTTCCTGCACACGACAGCAGGGACTATGCCTTCGCCCGCCATTTCAATCTTCCTGTTATTCCTCTGATTGAGGGTTGTGATGTCAGCGAATCCAGTTTCGATGCCAAGGAGGGAACGATGTGCAATTCCGGTTTCCTTGACGGACTGTCTGTCAAAGAGGCAATCCCTGCGGCAATCGACTATGTCGAGAAGCACGGAATCGGCCGCAGAAAGGTGAATTTCAGACTTCGCGATGCCATATTCTCACGCCAGAGATACTGGGGAGAGCCGTTCCCTATATATTATAAGGATGGGATTCCTCAGGCATTGCCTTTTGATTCCCTTCCTCTCACTCTTCCTGAAATCAATGAGTTCAAGCCGACCGAGACGGGTGAACCTCCTCTTGCACGGGCAAAGGACTGGTCTTACGCTTCATACCCGTTCGAGACCAGCACTATGCCGGGATTTGCAGGCAGCAGCGCATATTATTTGAGGTATATGGACCCACACAATGCGCAGGCCCTTGTCGGGAAGGACAAGAATGCCTACTGGAGGAATGTGGACCTGTACATCGGAGGTACCGAGCACGCAACCGGACATCTGATTTATTCCCGTTTCTGGAACAAGTTCCTATATGACCTGGGATATGTCTGCGAGAAGGAACCGTTCAAGAAGCTCATCAACCAGGGAATGATTCAGGGCCGTTCCAATTTCGTTTACAGGATTGTCGGTACCAACACCTTCGTTTCCTGCGGTCTGAAGGACTCATACGAGACAACGGAAATCCACGTGGATGTCAACATAGTCCACAACGACAGGCTCGACCTGGAGGCTTTCCGCAAATGGATGCCTGATTTCGCCGATGCTGAATTCATCCTTGAGGATGGGGAATATGTCTGCGGATATGCTGTTGAGAAGATGAGCAAGTCTATGTTCAATGTGGTCAATCCGGATATGATCTGTGACACCTACGGAGCGGACACCCTCAGACTTTACGAGATGTTCCTCGGCCCTCTGGAGCAGTCCAAACCTTGGGATACCAAGGGAATCGACGGCGTCAACCGTTTCCTCAAGAGGGTCTGGAGACTGTTCTATGACAGGGATGCTCTGATTCTTACGGACGAAAAGGCAACCCCGGGGGAACTCAAGTCCCTCCACAAACTCATAGGCAAGGTTCAGACCGACATAGAGGCTTTCTCCTTCAACACATCTGTGAGTGCATTTATGATTGCCGTGAACGAGCTCTATGAACACGACTGCCACAAGCGCGAGATTCTGGAGCCTCTCATCATCCTTCTCTCTCCGTTCTGCCCTCACATTGCCGAGGAACTCTGGGAAGTGCTCGGGCACAAGGAAAGCATCTCGTATGCAAGTTTCCCTGAATATGTTGAGGCGTACACAATCGAGAATAGTTGCACCTATGCTGTCTCATTCAACGGAAAGACGAGGTTCACCATTGATTTGCCGCGCACAATGTCAAAGGAGGATGTCGAGGCAAATGTCCGTGCCCTTGACCAGACTGCGAAATATGTCGCCGGTGGAAATATCGTGAAAGTGATTGTGGTTCCCGGAAAAATCGTGAATGTAGTCGTTAAATGATTCAGATATGAAAAGGACGGTTCTGCTTAAATCAATCAAGGATTATATCGTACTTGCTATCGGATGTGTAATCTACTGCCTGGGGTGGACGGCTTTCCTCATCCCGGGGGGAATCGCCAGCGGCGGAGGCACGGGATTGTGCACAATCCTGTATTTTGCAACCGGCATACCCGTGGCGTATTCGTTCTTTGTCCTGAATGCGATTCTGCTTATTATCGGTTTCCTGATGCTTGGCAAGGGATTCGGAGTCAAGACCATTTTCGCAATCATCCTGTCCTCGCTGCTCTTTGATTTCCTTCCTAATCTGGATTTCGTGGTGACCTTTGACGACCGTCTTGTCACAGCCATCGTCGGTGGTCTGGTCGAGGCTTTGGGAATAGGTCTTGTGCTGATGTCGGGCGGAAGCACAGGAGGTACGGACATCGTTGCGATGGTCATCAACAAATATTGGCCGATCTCTCCTGGAAGGGTGTATCTGATTACTGACCTCTTCATCATCGCCTCCGTCCTGCTTGTTCCGGGAAAGGATGTAAACGATATGATGTACGGATATGTGACGATGGTCACTTTCTCTTTCGCCATCGACTGGGTGCTTATGGGAAGCAAGTCCTCGGCACAGATTTACATATTTTCCCAAAAGTATCAGGAAATATCCGACCACATCGTCCACAATCTGAACAGGGGAGTTACTGCCCTGAATTCTGTCGGAGGATATTCCGGACAGGAAGGGAAAGTGCTTCTTGTCATTTGCAGAAAGCAGCAGTTGCAGTCAGTTGTCAATGAGGTAAAGGCTATCGACCCGAAGGCTTTTGTCTCGGTTTCTTCCGTGAGCAGCGTTTACGGAGAAGGATTCGAGGAGTTGAAGACCGGATTCAAGCGAAAAAAAGATTAAAAAAAAGAAAAAAGATTAAAAAAAAGAAAAACCTTCATTTCAACCCCCTTGAAACACCATTTCAAGGGGGTTTTTATTATATTTTTGCAAACACAAAAACTTGTGCCTATGGTATCTCAGTTGATTGTTAAATGTTTTTGTTGTGTTTTTGATTTTATTTCTTTTTTTGCACTTCTTTCCTGTCCAGTATATTTTTTCACAAGAAAGAACAGGGGAAGTATCGTTAAAGTCTTTCCTCAGACCGTCTGCTCGTGGGCCTGTCTCCTGGTGCTTTCTCTCTGTGCATTGTGTTCTTCCTACGAGTATTCCTCCTTTATTTCCTCCTGTGCCGGGTTCACCGTTTCTATGCTTGTTGTCTTCAGAATGCTTCCTGGCAAGTTGTTCTTTGTAATTGCTGCAGGCATTTCCGGAATCCTGACTGTCGTGGTCAGAGTCTTTTGTGTCCGGTATGCCGAACTGGCGGCTTTTTCTTGGATATTTGCATTGATGGTGACTGCAACTGCTGCAACTGCATTGCATACTGACCTGACGGGCCGGCTGAAGGCAAGTTTCCTGCCCAGGAATAAGCCCTCGCGAAGCAAGAATGAATTGGAATATTCTATGCTGCTTGTCCTCGCATCAGGCTCAGTTGTAATACTGTCCTCATTCTCGGGTTCGGCCGGAATCCGGGCAGGCGCTGTCATTTCTTCGCTCTGCCTCTTGGTCCAGACCGCAATCTTTCTGGTCGTTGCTGCAGAACTGACCTTCGGGAACAGAATCCTGTACAGGGAAGTTATCCCTGAAGCCTACCGTAACATCGCGAGTCTGAACAGGGAACCTATTGTGGAGGATGACGAGGACAGTTCCTACCTGGAGATTTACGACCGTCTCGTAGCGTATTTCGAGGAAGACAGACCCTATCTGAATCCGGACCTGAATGTCGTGGATGTGGCGAAGAAAATATTCACCAACAAGGTTTACATCTCAAAGGCCGTGAATATCTGCACGGGGAGAAATTTCTGTCAGTTCGTCAACTATTACAGAATCAGGTATGCGCTGGATATGTTCATCTCCGATCCCAGTGTGAGAATCACTCATTTGGCGAGGATGGCCGGTTTCAATACTTTTCC
>CAMEBJ010000092.1 GCA_945912085.1 uncultured Bacteroidales bacterium
GGTTTACCCTCTTGCAGACACCCTGACTCTCCAGACTGCGCAGGAGGACATCTTTGTCGGAGGAGACCTTCTGACAGGTCCAAAATTCGCGATTGACGCAATCGCAACAGGCAAGGAGGCCGCAGAATCGCTTCACCGCTATGTCCAGCACGGGCATCTTACCATCGGACGCAACCGCCGCGACTTCATCGAAATCGACAAAGGCAACATCGTCGTGGAGTCATACGACAATTCCTCGCGTCAGGTTGAAGGGACCAATGCGAAGGCCAGGCCATTCGAGGAGTATCAACTTGCACTGACAGAAGAACAGGTCAGAACGGAAACCTCAAGATGTCTTGCCTGCGGTGCCTCCGTAGTTGATCCGAACAAGTGCATCGGCTGCGGTCTCTGCACGACCAAATGCGGATTCGACGCCATCCACCTGCACAGGGAACTGCCGGAATGCAGCCGGATGGTCAAAGCCGAGGACAAGGTCGGGGCATTGCTTCCTTACGTAATCAAGAGAGGAGTCAAAATCCTTGTAAACAAGAAGAGATAATGCACGAACTGGGAATCGTTTTCCACATCATCAAGCAGGTCAGGCAGGTCGCTGAGCAGAACGGTGCGACTCATGTCAGCAAGGTGGTGATGAACATAGGAGAGGTTTCGACCGTAGTCCCCTACTACCTCGAGGACTGCTGGAAATGGGCAGTTGAAAAGGAAGATATGATGAAAGGCTGCGAACTCGAAATACTCACCATCGACGCTCTCACCCACTGCGACGGCTGCAACTGCAGCTACCCCACCGTCGCCAACGGAAAAATCTGTCCCCGCTGCGGAAGTGACCGCACCTGGCTTGAAAGAGGCAATGAAGTGGAAATCAAGGAAATAGAAGTAATTTAGGAATATTGAATATTACGAAATATTAAATATTGAAAGATATGGCTTGTTTTTTAGTACCTATGGCTCAGGCGATTGCCACGACCATCTACCGCAGACACAATTCAGTTTCAATCGGCAGCGAAGGAGCCGGTGCCCTCAAAAGGGAGGTTCCGGCACTTGAGAAAATGCTTTGGGGAGGCACTGTGATGCTCATCGTCGATCACATCATCAACGGCGAGATTATCTTCAATTTTCCTTTCTTTTCGGCATTCACCGTCGCAGGAGGGACTCAGATTTTCCTCAGGGAGATGTTGACTGTCGGGCTGCCTATGTCACTGACAATCACTGTAGTGTGGGCTCTCTGGGCCGTGCTCCGCAGACGTCCGGCAAAGGCTTAGCAGCCGATTTCGGAACAAACTTTTAAATTAAAACCCTTCTGCCACGCCTGACAGAAGGGTTTTCCTATTACGAATATGACAGGACACTATGCCATTCTGGCTGCAGCATCCTTGTAGTATTTCTGATTCACGAAGACATCCTGCTTGTAAGGATTGATGTGACGCTTGCGTGAAACATAGATGATGTAACCGAGGGCGATGACATTGACAACAAGTGCAAGAGCGCTGACAACTGTCATTGCAGTAGGGTCTGCATTGGCGCAGCCACCTTCAACTATGCCGTTAAGGGTTCCGTCTGCATAGAGGGTCGGGAGAGTCGCCCATTTGGTAGCGGCGGTACCGTCCGGGAAAGTGCATTGGAAGAGAGGATAAACCTGTGCAAACATACACCAGATTGCCAAAGTGTTGGCCCTGTTCTGAATCCAGCCTCCCTTGTTCCAGAAGATTGCAGCGATTGTAGGGGCAAGGAGAAGGGCAATACCGCAGAACCACGAGTGGGTCGGCAGGCAGTTGTAGGTGTAGGCGAAGTTCCAGACGTCATACACCAGGATGTACACCCAGGTCATATCCGGCCACAGCATATCCGTCTTGTCCTTTGAAGCATACACGCTCCACCAGGCGGTCATACAGAAGATATTCAGCAGTCCGGCGACACCGTTCATCACATTGTGCCATCCTCCGTAGAGCCAAACCTGCTCCGGGGAAAGGAACCAGCTGTACCATCCCTTTGCAGCAGTTTCAAAATCGGATGCAACGGCAATCAGAATGTTGATGGCAACAATCACAAACGGGAAAGGTTTGAACCAATGCTGTTTGCCAATGCCCCATCCGTACTTGATCATCATGAAGCCGATACATCCGGCCAGGGCCGCATAGATTTTTGCATAGTGGAACCAGCCGTTCATATAGAGGTAGGTCTGGTTGGTCAGTGCCCACTCGGATCCGAGGGCTGCACCGATCTGGATAGCAACGAAATATACGGTCAGAAGAGCCGGTAAGACAAAAAACATAACCGCACCGCCGAATTTGGTCTTGCGTGCGAATTCATTGAGAAGAATAAGGCCAACAAGGACGCCGATCATAGCAACCCATTGATACACGGCCATTTCCCCATAAACATGAAATAGCATAACAATGATTGATTAGTTAATAGTGTTAATATTCCGCAAATTTGGAGAAAAAGAGGGAAATATGCAAGAAACAGAGGCTTGTAGTTGAGAAAATATTTCTCTAATTTTGTGGGCTTTTGAAGCTGAGATTAATTACAAACAACCACATATTATGTTCACAGACAAAGACATCAGACAGATTGAATCCAGAGGTTCTTCCGTTGAAAATGCGAAAGGACAGGTGGAAAGATTCAAAAAAGGTTTCCCTTGGATGAAAATTGAGGCCCCGGCTACTCCGGAGCGCGGGATTACTGTGCTCACCGACACTCAGGCCGATGAGGCGGCTGCCTACTACGACAAGGCCGAGGTCCACGGGAAATGCAAGTTCGTCCCGGCATCGGGAGCCGCTTCCAGAATGTTCAAGGACCTTTTCAGCGGTCTTGACAAACTGAGGGAGGGACAGGAACTTGCAGAAGACGCCCCGGCATCGAAATTTGCCGCGCACATCGCAGAGTTCGCATTCTACGACCCTGCACTCTACCCTGAAGCCACCTTGGAAAACCGCAAGGATATCCTTGAGAAGACATTGACTGACAAAGGCTTGAACTACGGAGCAAAACCAAAGGGAGTGCTAAAATTCCACAAGTACACTGACGGAGAGATTCGCACCGCATTTGCAGAGCACCTTGTCGAGGCTCAGAACTATATGAGAAATGCCGACGGATCAGCCAACCTCGTTGTAACGATCTCCCCTGAACATCAGGAACTTTTCAAGGAGGCTCTCGAAGATGTGAAAGCCACCTACGAGCAGAGGTACGGGGTTAAATATAACATTACTTTCACTTTCCAGGACAAGGCGACCGACACAATTGCCGTCGATATGGACAACCGTCCTTTCCGCACCGAGACTGACTCCCTTCTCTTCCGTCCTGCAGGACACGGAGCCCTGATCTACAACCTCAACAAACTTGACGAGGAACTTGTTTCAATCAAGAATATCGACAATGTTGCGGTTGAGCGCTATCTTCCTGTCACGGCGAAATACAAGAAGGCCCTGATGGGCAAGGCCGTCGAACTGCGCGACAAGATTTTCGGCTATCTTGAGGAACTTGACGCGGTTTCCGGAGCGAATGTCGGCCCTCAGAAACTCTACCCTAATCTTCCTGGCTACACTCCGCTTTACGAGGATGCCTGCATGAGCGAGGAATGCATCTCCCTGTGCGACGACATCGAGGAATTCCTTGACAAGGAACTTTGCATCAGAATGCCTGAGGCAAGGGACTGCAAGGACAGGGTCGAGAAACTCCGTGCAAAACTCAACAGACCGATCAGGGTTTGCGGAATGGTACGCAACCAGGGCGAGCCTGGCGGAGGTCCTTTCATCATTGAGGACAAGGACGGAGCGACATCCCTCCAGATTCTTGAGAGCGTCCAGATCAATATGAATGACGCTCACGCACGCGAGGCCCTTTCCTCGGCAACCCACTTCAATCCGGTTGACATCGTCTGCTGCCTCCACAACTACAAAGGGGAAAGTTTCGACCTTCTGAAGTATGTTGACAACGATGCAGGCTTCATCAGCTCAAAGAGCTACCAGGGCCGTGAGCTCAAGGCACTCGAACTTCCGGGACTGTGGAACGGCTCTATGAGCGACTGGAACACCCTCTTCGTTGAAGTTCCTCTCGAGACCTTCAACCCTGTAAAAGTCGTCCTCGACCTGCTCAGGCCGGCTCACAGGACAGACCTTTAGGAAACTCCTACATTAATTAATACAGGGTTCGAATTTTTAACATTCAGACCCTGTTTATTTTTTGAAGATTCCATAAGAGGGGAGATATAATCTTTGGAAGCCGTCCGCAGTTTCGTTGTTTTTGGGAAATTTTCTATATTTGCGCGCTAATTTAATATTATTTATATGAGTATTCAGACGGAAAAGATTTCAGAACTCGTCGAACGGAGGGCAAAAGCCCGTATGGGAGGCGGTCAGAAAAGAATTGACGCCCAGCACGCAAAAGGGAAATACACTGCGCGTGAAAGAATTGCGAAACTGCTGGATGAAGGCAGTTTCGAAGAATACGATATGTTCGTGCAGCACAGATGTACGAACTTCGGAATGGAAAAAACGAAATTCGACGGTGACGGAGTTGTGACCGGTCAGGGAACGATTGACGGAAGGCTCGTTTACGTTTTCGCCCAGGATTTCACAGTTTCGGGAGGTTCTCTCTCGGAGACAATGGCTCAGAAAATCTGCAAGGTAATGGATATGGCCGTGAAGAACGGCGCACCGTGCATCGGTCTCAACGACTCAGGCGGAGCAAGGATTCAGGAAGGAATCTGCGCACTTGCAGGCTTCGGTGAAATTTTCCAGAGGAACATCCTCGCTTCGGGAGTGGTTCCTCAGATTTCGGGAATATTCGGTCCCTGTGCCGGAGGAGCGGTTTACTCCCCTGCCCTGACCGACTTCAACATTATGGTCAAGGACACTTCCTATATGTTCCTTACAGGTCCGGGAGTGGTCAAGACTGTGACAGGAGAGGTTGTCAGCCAGGAAGATCTCGGAGGGGCAAGCGTACACGCGACCAAGAGCGGTGTAGCGCATTTCGCCGCACAGAACGAGGATGAGGGAATCCAGATCATCAAGGACATCATCAGCTTCATCCCTCAGAACAATATGGAAGAAGCGCCTTTCGTTCCGACAAACGACCCGGCATCCAGGTTTGACGATGCCCTGAACGAAATCATCCCGGACAGTCCGAACAAGCCGTACGATATGTACCAGGTCATCGGCAGCATCGTGGATGACGGCAAATTCCTTGAAATTCACAAGAGCTGGGCAAAGAACATCATCATTGGATTTGCCCATATGAATGGCCGTTCGGTGGGCATCGTGGCAAACCAGCCGAAGATTCTCGCAGGAGTGCTTGACATCAACGCAAGCCGCAAGGCCGCCCGCTTCGTGCGTTTCTGTGATGCATTCAACATTCCTCTGGTGACTCTGGTCGATGTCCCTGGTTTCCTCTGCGGAACCCAGCAGGAATATGGCGGAATCATTGTCCACGGAGCAAAGCTTCTCTACGCCTACGGAGAGGCCACTGTTCCGAAAGTCACGGTCACCCTTCGCAAATCCTACGGCGGCTCCCACCTCGTGATGCG
>CAMEBJ010000093.1 GCA_945912085.1 uncultured Bacteroidales bacterium
CCCCCGTTCTGCAGGCATCGTGAGCACCCCAGACAGCCGGAGAGGGGTTTGGTGCCGATGTGGAATATTTCTGTTTCCACTCCTGCGATGTTCAGTTCTTTTTCGACCTCCTTGAGGGCGGTGTAGGTGCAACCTTCCTTGTGAGGGCTGCCGTTTACCAGGATTACTTTCATATTGATTGATTTTTAGGATTCCTTAATGATTCAGGAGAGTTTTTGGGTCAGGGAGATGAAAGCCTCGACACCGAGACGCTCGGGGCGGAGGTCGAAGACACTGTCTGAGGAAAATGCTGCAGAGGCAGCCTCATCCCAGCCCTCCCTCTGGATTTTTGCCTGAATCAGAGGGCGGAGGGAATTGCGAAGTGTCTTGCGTCTCTGGTTGAAGGAAGTCTTAACTACTGTCTTAAACATGGCCTCGTCGCAGCCCAGGGATGTGCGGGAATTGCGTCTGAGACGGATTACAGCGGACTTTACCTTTGGAGGAGGATTGAAGGCTCCCTCCCCGACGGTGAACAGGTACTCTATGTCGTACCAAGCCTGGAGCAGAACAGAGAGTATGCCGTAGGTCTTGGTGCCGGGTTTCTCCGCGATCCTTTCAGCTACTTCCTTCTGAATCATACAGACAACCTGGGGGACCTGCTCTCGGTAGTCCAAAATCCTGAAGAAAATCTGGGAGGAGATGTTGTAGGGGAAGTTGCCGATGATGCAGAATTGTCCGCTGAAGAACCTCTCAAGGGGCATTTTCAAGAAGTCCGCCTCAAAGAGCGAGCCGTTCACCTGCGGGAAATGCGTCAGGAGGTAATCCACTGATTCCCTGTCGATTTCCACCATTTTCAAGTCTATTTCAGGTCTTTGCAGCAGGTAATTGGTCAGCACGCCCATCCCGGGACCTATTTCCAGGGCTGGCGTCACTTCCTGTCCCGGAAGAGGTGCCTGCAGGGCCTGCGCAATCTGTCTTGCTATCGACTGGTCTGTCAGAAAATGCTGACCAAGTGCTTTTTTCGCTCTTACTTCCATCATTGTTCAGATTTCAAGTTTGCGGATTTTTCCGATTTCCTCCGCAACGCGCACAAAGATACGAAAATTAAAGTTCCACTATACGAAACAATTTGAACGACCTCAACTTCTTTTTTACAAATTCCTAAATTTGATTATTTTTGTAGGCTTAATTTGTAGAATATGTATAGAACTCATACTTGCGGACAGCTCCGCCTCGAAAATGCCGGGCAGGAAGTGACCCTTGCCGGCTGGGTACAGAAATCCAGGAAACTCGGAGGAATGACCTTCATTGATTTGCGTGACCGTTACGGCATCACCCAACTTGTCATAGACGCATCGGCTCCGGCCGAGCTGCTGGAGACTGCCGGGTCTGTCGGCCGTGAATGGGTTCTCCAGGTTACAGGAAAGGTCATCGAGCGCCAGAGCAAGAACCCGAAACTGCCTACGGGAGAGATTGAGATTGCCGTGAGCGGAATCAAGGTGCTCAACAAGGCGATGACACCTCCTTTCACAATTGAGGATGTCAGTGACGGAGGCGAGGAACTCAGGGCGAAATACCGCTATCTCGACCTTCGCAGGAACCCTCTCCAGAGGGCCCTTTTCCTCAGGCACAAGATTGCACACGAGGTCCGCAACTATCTCGACTCACAGAATTTCCTTGAGATTGAAACCCCATATCTGATCAAATCCACCCCTGAGGGAGCACGCGACTTCGTGGTGCCTTCAAGGATGAATCCGGGACAGTTCTATGCCCTACCGCAGTCTCCGCAGACTTTCAAGCAGCTGCTGATGGTGGCAGGCTATGACCGCTATTTCCAGATTGTCCGCTGCTTCCGCGACGAGGATCTGCGTGCGGACCGCCAGCCGGAATTCACTCAGATTGACTGCGAAATGTCATTCGTGGAGCAGGAGGATGTGCTCGGGACTTTCGAGGGTATGATGAGGACACTTTTCAGGAATGTCCTCAATGTCGAGATTCCGAACCCTATTCCGAGGATGAGCTGGTACGACGCTATGGATTTCTACGGCAGTGACAAGCCGGACATCCGCTTCGGGATGAAAATCAATGAAATAACAGACCTTGTCCAAGGACACGGCTTCTCTGTTTTCGACAGTGTTGAATATGTCGGAGCCATAAGCGTCGAGGGAGCCGCTGCCTACACCCGCAAACAGATCGATGAACTCACCGAGTGGGTTAAAAGGCCTCAGGTCGGTGCAAAGGGCCTTGTTTACATCAAATTGAACGAGGACGGAAGCATCAAGTCTTCCGTTGACAAATTCTACACCCCGGAGCAACTGCAGGCAGTTGCAGACCGTCTGGGTGCTGCAAAAGGAGATATGATGCTGGTTCTCTGCGGTCCGAAGAGAAAGACTCAGACTATGCTCGGAGTGCTCCGCATCGAAATGGGAAACCGCCTGGGTCTTCGCGATCCGTTCAACTTTGCACCGCTCTGTGTAGTTGACTTCCCGCTTCTGGAATGGGATGTCGAGACACAGAGGTTCTACGCAATGCACCATGAGTTGACCGCTGCGAAGCCTGAGCATCTGGAACTCTTCTACAGCAACAGGAAGGAGGACCTTGAGAAGGTTTGCGCCAATGCCTACGATTTCGTTCTCAACGGCACTGAACTCGGCGGCGGCTCAATCCGAATCCACGAGGCAGATGTCCAGCAGAGGATGTTCGAGGTTCTGGGGATTTCCAGGGAGGATGCCGAGTACAAGTTCGGCTTCATCATCAACGCCTTCAAGTTCGGTGCTCCGCCTCACGGAGGTCTTGCCTTCGGTTTCGACCGTGTCTGCGCCCTCTTCGGAGGACAGGAGACAATCCGTGACTACATTGCCTTCCCGAAGAACAACCAGGGCCGAGACGTGATGATTGACTCTCCATCCTACATCGACCAGGAACAGATGGATGAGCTCTTCCTTAATTCCACTGCCGAAAGGAAGTAAGGTGTCTGTCATCCACACCAGCATTCAAGACGGATGCCGTCCAAGCGCTGGAGATGCCTGAGGTTTCCGGTGACAAGGGTTCAGCCATGGGCAATGGCTGAACATCCTATAAGAATGTCAAAATCCTCAAAGTTGCATTTGGACTCAACGGGAAATCCCGGTTGATTTGCATTATTTGTGCGCCTGGAGCACACAGCAAGTGGAGCTGCCCTTGGGCTGGACTGCGCCCTAAAACCTCAGGTAAGGTAGTACACGATACGGCGGTTTCTATGTACTACCCGAGGAAAAAATCGCACAAAACGAATGGATTTTGGATCAAGTAGTACACAAAACAGAACTTTTCGTGTACTACCTGCAAAATAAATCGGGACTAATTGCAATACGTGCTTCACCGAAGGCTTACAAACATTTTGAGATTTCATACAATATTGCCGATATAAATTTTGAGATTCCATCAAATTAGCCTATTTTTGTCTCCGAACAACGAAAAAATTGTGAGAAGAATGGAATATCCGGAACGCATATTCAAACGTAAAATTTACGATAGAATACAAGAATGGAAGAGAACCAAAGACGGTAGCACAGCCCTTCTTATCAAAGGAGCCCGCCGTGTAGGGAAGTCAACCATCGCTGAAGAGTTCGCAAGAAACGAGTATTCATCATACATAAAGGTGGATTTTGCCGATGCTCCTAAGGCACTTTGGGAAGCTATAGACAATATCAGCGACCGCGACAATTTTTTCCTCCAGCTTCAGTTCATTTACAATGTTCGTCTTGAAGAACGCAAATCTGTCATTATCTTTGACGAAATTCAGAAAGCACCAAAAGTCCGGGAAGCCATCAAGTACCTGGTTAAAGACCACAGGTACGACTACATTGAGACAGGTTCTCTTCTTTCCATCAAGAAGAACACTCAAGGCATAGTCATACCTAGTGAGGAGACACGCATTGAAATGTATCCGATGGACTACGAAGAGTTCCGTTGGGCCCTGGGCGACACCGTAACCGTTCCCCTTATGAAGGAGATCTTTGAGAAGCATCAGGGAGTTGGTGATGCCACCTGCAGAAAACTGATGCGGGATTTCCGTCTCTATATGTTGGTCGGTGGAATGCCCCAGGCTGTCAATACCTATCTCGACACAAAGAACCTGAGTGAGGTAGATGCCACGAAACGTGAAATTATCGAGCTTTACGCCGACGATTTCAGGAAAATCGATCCTACCGGTCGTGCTACCCGTCTGTTTATGGCGGCCCCATCTCAACTCACCGGCAATGCTTCACGCTACCAGGTTACCAGTGTTCTGGGACGTAGCCAAAATGAGGATGAGATGAACGAACTGATTCAGGATATGGATGACAGTATGACCGTTAATTTCTCCTACCACGCAAACGATCCATCAGCAGGCCTGTCCCAGCACAAGAGTATAGCGCAGTACAAGATGTATGTAGGAGATACCGGCCTGTTCATCACAATGGCATTTTGGGACAAAGTCGTTACTGAGAACATTATCTATCAAAAATTGCTCAGCGACAAACTCGCCACTGACCTTGGCTATATTTATGAAAATGTTGTGGCTCAGATGCTGCGCGCTCGTGGAGAAAAGCTCTTCTATCACACTTGGCCCACAACCAGTGGCAAGCACAATTATGAAATAGATTTTCTGCTCTCCCGTGGCTTTAAAATCTGCCCGGTAGAAGTCAAATCATCAGGGTACAAGACTCACAAATCAATGGACGAATTCTGCAAAAAGTTTTCACAACACGTCGGAATGAGATATCTTGTATATACGAAAGACTTGCGAAAGGACGAACAGCTGACAATGATTCCTGTACATTATTGTATGTTTATTTAGGGGTAGTCTTGAAAATGGCTTAAAAATATAATCAATTGATTGTCAATGTGATAAATATTTCGTTTCTTTGTTAGAGAAAATATAATAGTTTTGGATTATAGATACGATGTCTTCATTAGTTACTCAACAGATGACCAGAAAGTAGTAGAGGGAATCTGTGCATATCTTGAACAGCACCATATCCGTTGTTTTGTCGCCTATCGTGATATTCCTGCCGGAGTAGTATGGGCAAAAGCCGTAGTTAATGGTCTGGACAACAGCCGTATGATGCTGGTAGTGTTTTCCGGCAGTTTCAACAGCTCCGAACAAGTTGACCGAGAGATAGAATTGGCGTCCGAAGACCATAAACCCATACTTACTTTCCGAATTACTGATGATGCATTCAGAGGCGCAAAGAAATATTACCTGAAGAATATCAACTGGATTGATGCGTTTCCGGATCCGGAGCGTTCCTTCGGTCCTCTTCTAAACAACATCTGTCGACTGCTGGACATCAATCCGCAAAAGCAGACGGGTGCAGTTGAAACTACAGTGTCAACTCCCGCAACCACCCCATCCTCAACACGCCCAATGCAGTACCGGAAAATAGCACGCACGAGTATTATGATGCATCTCTAATGGACTCTATGTCTGATGCTGAAAAAATCGCTTATCTGCGAAAATGGGCGGAGTTAGGTAATGCGGATGCACAAAACAAATTAGGTT
>CAMEBJ010000094.1 GCA_945912085.1 uncultured Bacteroidales bacterium
CTTTCTCGCCATTATTTTCTCCTCTTGGAAAGAATTTCGTCAATCATTCCATACTCCTTGGCCTCAGCTGCGGACATCCAGAAATCCCTGTCACCGTCAGCAACGATCCTCTCGAGAGGTTTTCCAGTGTGCTCGGAGATAATGCTATAGAGCTCTTTCTTGACCTTGACTATTTCCCTTGCGGCAATCTCGATGTCCGAAGCCTGTCCCTGAGCTCCTCCGAGAGGCTGGTGAATCATCACCCTGGAGTGAGGAAGTGCCGAACGCTTTCCGGCAGCACCCGCACAAAGAAGGACGGCTCCCATTGAGGCTGCCATACCCGTGCAGATGGTCGCCACGTCAGGTTCAACGAGCTGCATCGTGTCGTATATGCCCAAACCGGCAGACACAGAGCCTCCCGGGGTATTCAGATAGATGGATATGTCCGCTGTACTGTCCTGCGAAGCGAGGAAAAGCAGCTGCGCCTGAATTATGTTGGCCACGTCATCGTCAATCGGGACACCGAGGAAGATGATTCTGTCCATCATCAGACGGCTGAACACATCCATCGAAGCCACATTCAGTTTGCGTTCCTCAATGATGGTCGGGTTGATGTATGCGGCCTGCATAGTCCGGTACCCGTCCATAGTCAATGAACTGATACCGAACTCAGACCTTGCATATTTTTCAAATTCTTTGCTCATCAGGGGCAAAACTACTTAAGTTCACGGAATTTCTCAACGGAAATCTTCTTTGTCTTGAGGGTGACCTGAGCCCTTGCTGCATTGAGCACTTTCTGCTCCTCAACCTGCTCATATACACGGCGTCCCTCTTTCTCCTGAGAGAGGATGTTCTTTGCAAAAGCCTCAAGCTGCTCCTCCGGAACATTGTTCATTCCGTACATCGCGAACTGGTAGGCTGCGAAAGACTTCGCACTTGAGCGGAGATCCTCCTGCTCAACTTTGACTTCGTATTTCTGAGCAAGATATCCCTTGATCATCTGCCAGCGGTAGTCTTCGAGGAATGCGTCGAACTCCTTGTCGATGTCCTCCATCGTGAACTTGCCTTCATTTGCAACGAAAATCCACCTCTTGAGGAATTTCTCCGGGAGGGCGATGTCGGCCTTCTTCATCAGATAGTCCCTGGCATCCTTTGAGAAACGGAACTCTGACTCCTGTGCATACTCGGCAACGAGCCTTTCTGCAATCTTTGCATCAAATTCCTCCTCGGAGTTTACCTTTCCTTCTCCGAAAATCTTGTCGAAGGTCTCCTGTGAGACCTCTGCTGCCTTGAATGTCTTGACGTTCTTTACAGTCATCTTCCAGACAGGTTCAAGAGTTGCAAGTTCCTCCTTCTTCACCTTCAGGAGGGAAGCGCGGTCAGTCTCGTTCGTGAATGCCTTGTTCACATCGACATCAATTACATCCCCGGCTTTCAGACCGATGAAAGAAGCCCTCTGCGATTCGTCAACGTTGCGGATTGAAACGTACGCTCCCTCAATCCTGGTCTCACCCTGCTCAAGGTCAACTATGATGAAGTCATCCTCGCCGGCAGCAATGCCGTCCTCGAGTGAGCCATACTGCTTGAGAAGGTTTGCCTTCATTTCCTTCTTTGCAGCCTCGGTCACGTTAATGTTGTAGTAAGGAATCTCATCCGAGGAGGAGAGCTCAAAATTGAGTTCAGGAGTTGTTGCAACATCGAACTTGAACGTAAAGTCGTTGCCGTCAACCCACTCTGTCTGAGGCTGGTCCTCTGCAGGAAGAGGCTCGCCCACAACGCGGAGGGAGTTCTCCCGGATGTAATTGTTAAGAGCCTCGGAGATTACGTCATTGACACTGTCCACCAGGGCTGAAGGTCCGTACATCTTCTCGACGAGAGACACCGGAACCATTCCTTTGCGGAATCCCTTTATCTCCGCTTTCCTGCGATACTCGCTGATTCTTTTCTTTTTCTTGTCTGAATAATCCTCTTTCACAATTGAGAGAGTGAGTTCCAGATTCAAGTCATCAATCTGATTTTTAATGATTTCCATCTTATCTAATTTATATTGTTTGTCTTGTTGGAATATTTAAAAGCCATAAAAGCCCGCAAATATACGAAACTGTTTTGACTTGTCAAACTCCATTACTTGAGCTCGGGCCTTTTGGGGTACACAACCCGCGCGTGATGAGCCTGTGCGATGTACTCTTTCAGGACCGCTTTCAAGGTGTTGAGTTCCTTGAGGGAAATGTCGGCCATCTCGAACTGGCCTTCCCTCATCTTGCCTGCAACGATGCTCTCAACCAAGTCCGAAATGCTCTCGGCAGTGAAACTCTTCAGAGTTCTTGATGCAGCCTCGATTGTGTCACAGAGCATAAGAATAATCTGTTCCTTGGTGGTCGGCTTTCTTCCTTTGTAGCGGAAATCCCCTTCTGCAGACGGGTCGCCACCAGCCTCAAGATACTTGTTATAGAAATACGCAGTGCAGGTCGTTCCGTGATGCGTCAGGATGAAATCCCGGATGACAGCAGGGAGTTTCGCCTTCTCGGCAATCGTCAGTCCGTCAGGCACGTGACGGAGGATATCCCTCGCGCTTTCCTGAGGATTCAGTCCCTCGTGGTAATGCGAGCCGGTTGTCTCATTCTCGATGAAACACAGAGGGTTGGCAGTCTTGCCGATGTCGTGGTACAAGGCACCGCAGCGAACCAGGGCCACATTCCCGTCAATGGCTCTTGCAGCAGCATCAGCCATATTCATCACCTGGAGAGAATGCTGGAAAGTCCCGGGAGCCTTGTGTGCAAGGTCGCGCAGAAGTTTGTTGTTGGTGTCGCTCAACTCAATCAGACGGGAATTTGAAATCAGGTTGAATATTCTCTCAAACAGGTAGATGAGAGGATATCCAGCCACTGAGAAAAGCGATCCCAGAGCAAGGTAGAAAAGAGGCCTGTAATTGTCCACACCCTGAAATCCATCCATCAGTCGGAAGGCCATATAGGTCACCACCAATGATATATAGACGAAGAAAGCGGTCACGAACTGCAACCATCCCTTGTTAAAATACCCGAATGAGAAAATTGCCACAACCCCGCCAACGAAATACATCACGAAAAGTTCGATTCCGTCGTGCGCAAAAATGAGCAGAGGCAGGAGCGAGACGATGTAGACCGGATATATCAACTTGTTCTTGAAGAACGCCGAAAGGTAAAGGGCGATTAATGAATATGGAACAAAATATATATACCCGTGTACTGACCGTTCGACGGCAAAGGTTGCGACGGCAGCAAGGAAAAATATTGCAAGGATATATATATACCTGTTGAATTCATTGAATATCAACGGATTTGAATAATATATCGTAAAGAACAGAATAAAGACCAGGGCGAGAGAGAGTAAAGCGTTTCCACCCCAAAGAAGAAGCGGAGAGCCGCTGTAGCCAAGGCTGTTCTCATACTCAACCCTGTAGGAATCAAGCATCTGTTCTATCTCAGCCGTGATGATTTCACCGTGGGACACAATCAGGGTTCCGGCCTTGACCACTCCCGAAGTCGGGGAAATGTAGTTGACAGTCTGGTCGTGAATGAGTTCAGTGGTCTGTTTGTCCAGAAGAAGGTTCGGGGCAATCAGCTCATACAATCCGGAATAGTGGCAAAGGGAATCCGCATCGACCCTGACATTGTTCCTCCTCAGGTCGGACAGGAGTTTGGAACGGGCGTCAGAAACCTTGTAAACCTCTGAAACAGGGTATTTTGCGGCCCTTTTATCTTTCTGGATGTAAATGATGTCAGATGAGAACCCTCCGGCATCTTCAAGGACACCGAGGGAATATATTCCGGCAAGGATTCCGCGGATTTCAGGTCTGAGTGAGTCGCAATCGCCGAGATTCAGAGATTCGACTCCGGAAAGGATCTCCCCGGTAACGGAATCGTTGTACCTGTAGTAGGGAACTACACCGGAACCGGCATTCTCCCTTTCCTGCTGCAATTGCGATGCGGTCTTGAGTACAGGAAAATCAAACTGGGCAATCAGGGTCTCGTAAAGCCACGGAGATCCTTTCCTGTAGTCATAGTTGAACTTCCCGCTGCGGGGCATCAGAAGAAGAAGACACACAAAAAGCAGTACCAGAGGAAGATATATCCTGAAACTGCGGGGAAATCTCGCCTTGTCCATATACTACTCAAGTTTCGCAAGTTCATAATTATCTGTTATCGTGAGGGTTGTGCGTCTTGCGAAACTTCTTCCCACCGCACAATTCTCATCTACGTTACCCCTATCCTAAATCCTTTCCCTCGGGGAAAGGACTTACTATCGATGCTAAAGCATCTCCAAACAAGGTGTTTCGCATTGCGAAACTTAAGTTCATTATTTCTTCTTAAACGGGCTGTCAGGCTCCTTTGCCATATAGCTGAATTCAAGACGGTCCGTCAGTCGCGGGAATCGCTTGCTCATCCAGACCGTCAACTTGCCGATCGGAGTGAGAATCATCTCCGACTTCCTCTTTGCAAGTCCTTTGGCAAGGTACAGGGCAACCCTCTCGGCCGTCATCATCTTGCCCTCGTCACGAGGGGTACGCCCCTGCTGCGAGCCGTCCGCGGTCAGAGCGGCGTTCCTGACATTGGATGCGGTGAAACCCGGTGCGAAAACCATCACATGCAGACCGTCATACAAATGTTCAATCCTGAGGGTGTCCAGGAAGCCTCTGATGGCATACTTCGACGAAGAATAGCCTGTGCGGGCAGGGAGTCCGGCATATCCGGCAATGGATATCACTCCCACGACAGAACCTTTGCTGTCAAGCAGGTATGGCAGGGCATACTTGGTACAATAGACAGTACCCCAGAAGTTTACATCCATCAGGGTCTTTATGACACTCAAGTCGAGGTCCCGGAACATTGCCCTCATCGAGAGTCCGGCATTGTTCACCAGAATGTCAATCCTGCCGTACCTCCCGACTGTCCTGTTGATGAGGTTCGCACAGTCCTCCTCCCTGGAGACATCAGTCTTTACACAGAGCACGTTCTCCGGGCCGAGTTCTCTGGCAAGTTCCTCAAGCTTGTCGATGGAACGGGCCGCAAGGGAAAGCCTCGCCCCGAGGGAAGCGAATAATTTGGCAGAAGCCAACCCTATTCCAGAGCTGGCTCCCGTTATAATCATTACTTTACCTCTAAAGTAATTTTTGTCCATAATCAAATGTTTTATTCCAACATTCCGCGGTCAACGATCTCGGTGCCATCGTACTCTCCACGCTCAAGCTTTGCCCTTACTTCAGCAAAAGTCTTGAGGGTGTACTCGACATCCTCCATCGAATGGGCTGCTGTCGGGATTATGCGGAAGATGATCATACCCTTCGGAATGACAGGATAGACCACAATCGAGCAGAAGATTCCGTAGTTCTCACGAAGGTCAACCGCCATCTGGGTCGCCTGGGCCACACCGCCCTTGATTGCCACCGGAGTCACACAGGCCTCTGCCGGCCCAATCTCGAATCCGAGCTTGCGGAAGCCGTCCTGAAGTGCCCTTGTGACAGTGAAGAGTTTCTT
>CAMEBJ010000095.1 GCA_945912085.1 uncultured Bacteroidales bacterium
GGCTGCATCTTCAAACTCAAGGGCATAAACCTGACCGTCTCAGGGGCCTGCGCAAGCGGTTCCCACGCGATTGGACTGGGTGCCCTGCTGATTCAGAACGGGTTGCAGGATATGATTGTCTGCGGAGGCGCGCAGGAGGTCAATCCTTTCTCGATCGGCTCTTTCGACGGCATCTCGGCATTTTCAATCAGGGAGTCCGAGCCTCAGAAAGCCAGCCGCCCTTTCGACAGGGACAGGGACGGTCTCGTGCCTGGAGGCGGTGCCGCCACAGTCATTCTTGAAAGCTATGAGTCAGCCGTCCGCAGGGGTGCACCGATTCTTGCTGAGGTCCTTGGCTACGGTTTCTCCTCAAACGGAGACCACATCTCCTCTCCGAACGTGGACGGTCCTGCCCGCTCTCTGAAGATGGCAATCCGCAGGGCCGGAATCGACATCCGTGAAATCGGTTATGTGAATGCCCACGCCACATCCACCCACGTGGGTGATGCCAACGAGGCAAAGGCGATCTTCAATGTGTTCGGAGAGAGAAGCGTAGAGGTTACAAGTACCAAGAGCCAGACCGGACACGAAATGTGGATGGCCGGAGCAAGCGAGGTCATCTACTCGATGCTTATGATGAAGAACGGTTTCATCGCCGGGAACATCAACTTCGAGAATCCGGACGAGGATTCCGCCCACCTGCTCATCCCATCAAAGACAATTGAGAAGAAGTTCGACACTTTCCTCAGCAATTCTTTCGGTTTCGGAGGAACGAACTCGACCCTTATAATCAGAAATCTTTAATATATTAATTAATATGAACAAACAGGAACTTATAGAAAAAATCAACGAGGCTCTTGCCGAAGAATTTGAGATTGAGGTCAGCGACATCACTCCTGATGCCGACATCAAGCAGACCCTTGAACTTGACAGCCTTTCACTTGTGGATATGGTCGCCCTTGTAGAGTCCGTTTCCGGTGTGAAGATCAAAGGCTCCGAAGTCTCTTCAATCAAGACCTTCGGTGCTCTGTATGACTACCTTGCAGAGAGGCTGTAATGCAGACCGCCCCTATTGCGGAGGGCGAGGGAATATTCAGACTGATTCCCCAGCGCCCTCCCATCGTGATGGTTGATGCCTTGTTTTCCGTCTCTGAATCCGGGGCGGAGACAGGGCTTTTTATTTCATCTGACAACATTTTCGTGTCCGGAGGCTGCCTTATGGAGCCCGGAATCATCGAGCACGTAGCACAGTCTGCAGCAGCTTTTGCCGGATATTCCCAATATCTTTCAGGTGAGGAACCGAAACTGGGATATATCGCGGAAATCAAGAAATTCTCCATTGCCAGGCTCCCGCTTGCGGGAAAGAGCCTGCGCACCAGGCTGCAGGTGCTCGGACAGGCAGGAAATATGTCGCTGATATCAGCCGAGACCTTCGATGCAGAAACGGAGATAGCCTCAGGGCAGATGAAAATATTCATAAAGGAATAAGATGGAACTCAGCGAGACTGTCAAGGTGCAGGTGCGTTTCAGCGAGGTCGATGCCATCCGGATGGTGTGGCACGGGAATTACGTGCGGTATATGGAAGACGCACGAGAAGCCTTCGGGCGTAAATATGGTCTTGAATATATGACCATATTCAACAACGGGTATTTCGCGCCGATGTTCGATATGCACCTGAGGCATCATTCTGTCGCCACCGTCGATGACATCCTGACGGTGAAAATAACCTTCAGACCCTCAAGGGGCGCCAAGTTGGTGTTTGACTACGAGATCAGACGGGAAAGCGATTCCGCCCTCGTGCTGACGGCTTCGACCGTGCAACTTTTCACCACGCGTGAAGGTGAGTTCGAACCTTCCTGTCCTCCCTTCTACGAAAACTGGAAGAGGGAAAACGGAGTGGAAATCTGAGAAAAAATTATGTTGGTCGAGAATTACTACAATATAGAAGGAGTGACTCCGCGTGAAGGCGGAGCGGTGTTCAATATATCCCT
Organism: uncultured Bacteroidales bacterium; assembly: GCA_945912085.1. Lineage (GTDB taxonomy): Bacteria > Bacteroidota > Bacteroidia > Bacteroidales > UBA932 > Cryptobacteroides. The sequence continues at coordinate 1,972 of CAMEBJ010000095.1, forward strand.
GAGACCGGATTGCGCGGTTTATGAGGGACATTTTCCCGGCACTCCCGTTTGCCCGGGCGTTTGCAGCGTGCAGATGGTCAGGGAATGTGCCGAGCAGGCTGCCGGCAGGAAATTCCGTCTCAGGGAGATAAAGCAATGCAGATATCTTTCCCTGATGTCACCTCAGACTCATCCTCAGGTGATTGTTGACTTGTCTCTTGAGCCGTCGGACGGGGGTGAGGAGACTTTGCTGAAGGCATCCGTCCTGAGAGGTGAGGAATTGTGCCTGAGTCTCAAGGCGGTTCTGGAGTAGAATGGCTATGGAAAGAATCTTTGTGCCTTTGTACAGGTTTTTTGCGAAAAGGAGATGGCTGCTGTGGACCATTATGCTCATCTCCTTCGGTGTTTTTGTCTTCTTTGGGATTCAGGTGAAATACGAGGAGGACATCTCAAAGCTCCTGCCGCAGACCGATGCCTCAAAGCAGAGCGGTATTGCATTCGGCAACATCAGGGTCAAGGACAAAATCTTCATCCAGATTCATTCCGCGGACGGGAATCCTGTCAGTCCGCAGGACCTTGCCGGGTGCTGCGATGAACTGGTTGACAGCATTCTCGTGCGTGACTCCGGACAGGGGAGGGTGGCAGGCATCCTCTACAGAATGGAGGACGACGTGATGATGATGGCGCTGGACTATGCAATGACCAATCTGCCCGTCCTGGTTGACACTTCCTGCTATTGTGCATTTGACTCCCTGATGACTGAGGAGGCTCTTGTGGTGACAATGGCGCAGAACAGTGAGATGGTGATGTCCGACCAGACCGGAAGCCTGACCACGATGGTAGGCTATGACCCTGCCGGACTTCGCAAGGTCATTCTTCCCGGCGACATAGCCGCATCTCTCGGAGGCTTCACAATCATTGACTCGCATTTTTTCTGCAAGGATTCCACGGTTGTGATGGCATTTCTCTCCCCAGACTTCAACTCGATGGATTCCAAGGCGGGAACCGCTCTGGTGAATATGCTTGAAGACGAGATTGAATCATTCAATGAAAGACATCCGGAGGTGGAGGTGCTTTTCCACGGAAATCCTGTGCAGAGTGTCTTCAATTCGCGCCAGATAAAGAAGGACCTTGCCTTGACTATGGGACTGTCGCTGCTTCTGATTTGTCTTGTGATCGGATTGTGCTTCCGCAATGCCTCGACTTTGCCTCTGCTGCTTTTCCCTGTGATTTACGGGGCGTTCTTCGCCCTTGCCTGCGTGTTCTGGATCAAGGGCGGGATGTCGCTGATGGCCATAGGAATCGGAGCCCTCGTGCTTGGAGTGGCCTTGAGTTACTGCCTTCACATACTCACCCACAGCAAATATGTAGATGACCCCGAGAAGATTCTCCGGGACCAGTCCACTCCGGTCTGCCTTGGCTGTCTGACCACTGTGGGAGCCTTTATGGGACTGCTTTTCACCCAGAGCGATCTGCTGAAGGATTTCGGAATCTTTGCGTCCCTGGCAATGGTCGGAACAACGGTTTTTGCCCTGGTCTTTCTTCCGCATCTCTTCGGAAAGAACCAGTCCCTCCGAAATGACAAGGCGTTCAAACTCCTGGACCGCATCAATTCCTACCCGGTCGACCGCTGCAGATGGCTTCTGATTCTGCTGACCCTCATCATTCTGGTCTGCTTCTGGACCCAGGGATGGGTGAAGTTTGACAGCAACTTGCGGAACATTGGTTACAATGAACCTAAAGTTGAGGAATCCAAGGAGTTGTATGATTTGAAAAATAACGGTGGATGTGCTTCAATGTACTATGCCTCCTCTTCGGATGACCTTGACACGGCTCTTGAGCAGGAGGTTCGGATTCTTTCCGTCCTTGATTCACTCAAGTCCGGAGGCATAGTCGCAAGGCATTCCAATCCGCTTTCGCTGTTCATCCCGGAGTCAGTCCAGACAGAGAGAATCAATGCCTGGGAGGCCTACTGGACTGAGCAGAGGGAGGCCCAGGTAAGCCGGAGACTCACCAAGGCAGCTCTGGCGGAGGGACTCGACCCGGACCTCTTCACTCCTTTCTTCTCGCTTGTGGAAGCTGAATATTCCCCTGCATCCCTCTATGAGGCCGGGGTCTTGCCTGAGGAACTTCTTTCAAATTTCATTGAACAGAGCGCCGATGGGAAATACCTGGTTTTCACCTCGGTACTGATGCCTCAGGAACAGAAGAAGACTGTCAGCGACGCTGTTGCCTCCTGTCCGGGAGCCGTTGTGATAGACCCGTTCTACTACACGAGCGACATGGTCAGGGTGCTCAACGACGATTTCAATGTCATCCTGAACATCTCGATGGTTTTCGTCCTGATTGTCCTGCTGATTTCATTCCGCAGCATAGCCCTTGCGCTGATTGCCTTTGTCCCTATGGGACTGAGCTGGTTCGTGGTCAAGGGAGTGATGGGGATTTTCGGACTGGAGTTCAATCTGATCAATATCGTCATTGCCACTTTCATCTTCGGAATAGGTGTGGACTACAGTATCTTCGTGATGAAAGGGCTTCTTGCAGGGGCCAGCGGGAAGGATGACCGCCTCCTTTCGGAGCACAAGACAGCCATCTTCTTCTCGGCCTTCGTGCTGATTGTCGTTGTGGCTTCCCTCCTGTTTGCGGTGCATCCGGCAATCAAGTCAATCGGTGTGAGCACGCTGGTGGGTATGAGCGCCACCATCCTGATTACATACGCCTTCCAGCCGTTCCTGTTCAGGCAGCTGATGAAAATCGGGTATTACAGCCGCCGTTTCGGCAGCGGAAAACCCGGGGATGCCCGACCACAGGAAGATGGCAGAAGGTTGAAGAGTACGGAATCGGATTGACAGGAACAACAGGATGAAAGAGCAGAAACGGCAAGAAACCACGGAAATCGAAGGCTGATGGAAAAAGACAAGGTAATAGTGATTGGCGCAGGTCTGGGAGGACTTGAATGTGGCTACATCCTGGCGAAGAACGGCTTTGACGTAACCGTTCTGGAACAGGACGGCCAGACGGGAGGCTGCCTCCAGACTTTTGTCAGGGGCAGGGCCTTGTTCGACACCGGCTTCCATTATGTCGGGGGACTGGGTGAGGGTGGCCCGCTCCATTCTCTATTCCGCTATTTCAATCTGCTTGACCTCCCCTGGAAACAGCTTGACAAAGACTGTTTTGACGAGGTAGTCATCGGAGACGAGTCTTTCAGATTCGCAACCGGGCACGAAAATTTCATCGAAGCCCTTGCGGAAAGATTCCCCCATCAGAGACAGGAGCTCAAAGAATATGTATCCTTCCTGAAAAATGTCGGGGACCACATCTTTGACAGTCTTTCCCCAAGGGATGCCGGAGGATTCTACTCGGAGTCGCTTTTTGCCCGCTCCGCCTGGGAGTTCCTGAATGAAACCATCTCCGACCCCCTGTTGAGGCAGGTCCTCTCCGGAACATCCCTCAAGATGGAACTCAATGCGGAATCCCTTCCGCTCTATGTCTTTGCGCAGATCAACTCCTCATTCATACACAGTGCCTGGCGT
>CAMEBJ010000096.1 GCA_945912085.1 uncultured Bacteroidales bacterium
CGACTTTCTCGACACATTTGTCGATTTTTGCCACCGCACGGCAGATTGCGCTATAGACTCCTGTATGGCCCACCATATCTCCGTTTGCAAAATTCAGGATAATCATATCCTCCTTGCCTGTCTCGATTGCCTCCACGAGTTTCTCTGTCACTTCCGTCGCACTCATCTCCGGGAGGATGTCGTAGGTAGGCACCTTTGGTGAGTTCACCAGAATCCTGTCCTCGTTCTCGAACTGAGCCTCTCGTCCGCCGTTGAAGAAGAATGTAACGTGTGCGTATTTCTCTGTTTCCGCAATTCTGAGCTGCCTCTTTCCTGCCCTGGCAACAGTCTCTCCAAGGGTGTCTTCCACATTTTCCTTAGGGAAGAGGATATGGACGCCGGTGAAGGATGCGTCGTAAGGAGTCATACAGCAGTAGTACAGAGGAAGGGTCTTCATTCCTGCCTCAGGCATATCAGCCTGTGTAAGAACCGATGTGAGCTCCCTTGCACGGTCGTTCCTGAAGTTGAAGAAGATGACCACATCGCCCTCGGCAATCTTTCCGACAGCCTCTCCGTCAGCTCCGGTGATGACCACCGGTTTGATGAATTCGTCGGTAACCCCCTCGGCGTATGAAGCCTCGATGGCCTCGACGGCGGAGGTTGCCTTGATGCCTTCCCCGCTCACCAGCATATCGTAAGCCTGTTTAACGCGGTCCCATCTCTTGTCACGGTCCATTGCGTAGAACCTTCCGCAGATTGAAGCAACTTTACCGCAGGTGTCAGCCATTGCCTTTTCAAGATCCTCCACAAAGCCTTTTCCGCTCCTTGGGTCGCAGTCGCGTCCGTCCATAAAGCAGTGCACGAAGACATCCTCCAGTCCATATTCCTTTGCAACTGCCAGGAACTCATAGACGTGTGCGAGTGAAGAATGCACTCCGCCCATTGAGGCGAGGCCCATAAGATGGAGTTTCTTGCCGGAAGCCTTTGCATAGTCGTATGCGGCCTTGATTTCGGCATTCTCAAGAAGCTTGTGGTCGCGGCAGGCAATGTTGATTTTCACAAGGTCCTGATAGACAACCCTGCCTGCACCCAGGTTGAGGTGTCCCACCTCGGAATTTCCCATCTGCCCGTCCGGAAGGCCGACATATTCGCCGCAAGCCTGAAGATGGCTGAAAGGGTATTTCGCACGGAGAGAATCGATGTAAGGGGCTCCCTGCGTGTAGATTGCATTTGTCCAGTCGTGTTTGCCCTCGCCCCATCCGTCGAGGATCATAAGAAGAACTTTCCTGTTCATATAAATATCTCTTTAATTGAATTTCCTGATTGTTTGTGCCACATCCTCCAGCAGCCATTTCGGAGTGGATGTTCCCCCGCACACCCCCACGGAGTCGTCGTCCCTGAACCATTCCTTTTTCAACTCGTCAGTTGAGGAAATGTGGTATGTCCTGATGTTCACTGACTTGCACAGGTCACAAAGCACCTTCCCATTCGAACTTGCCTTCCCCGCCACAAACACGATGACATCGTGCTCTGCTGCGAATTTGGAGAGTTTCCTGTGTCTTGAAGCCACCTGTGAGCAGATGGTGTTGTGCACCACAAGCATCTGCCTCCCCTTGAACTGGACCATCGGAATCTCATTCTCGCGTGCCATCATTTCCTCAAGCCTGGAGCAGATTGATGCATATTCCCCAGGGCTCTTTGTGGTCTGTGAGAAAACCTCGACCGGCTGCCTGAGGTTGATGGACCCGTCTTCCACTGCATTCAGAAGCGACTGCATATTCTCAACCACGACGGCATCACCTCCGACCTGACCCACCAGACCGAGCACCTCCGCGTGACCTTTCTTTCCGAAAATCACAATCTGTCCCTTGCGTGGGCTTGCCTGGAGTCTGTCATAGGTGTCGCGTATTTCTTTCTGGAGTTTCAGCACCACGGGGCAGGTGCAGTCTATGACATTGAACCCCAAAGCTCTCGCCTTTGTGTAGGTCTGAGGGGGTTCCCCGTGCGCCCTGATGAGAAGGGTCTCTCCGCAAGCCCCAACGCTCTCATCCAGATCCTCATTGTCAATTGTTACAAGTCCCTTTCCCTCCAGTCTGCGGAGTTCGGACTCGTTGTGGACAATGGCCCCGAGCGAATACAGTCTTCTGCCTTCGCCGTCCATCTCCCTGTCGAGAAACTCCTCGGCTCGGCCGATTGCCTTGATTACTCCGGCACAGAACCCGGAGTTGGCGTCTATGTCAACATTGATTGCCATCCGGTTTATTTTTGAAAATCAGCTCCGAATTTCTCTGCGAGCAGGTTCCTTATCCACTCCATCTGCTGGTTCATAGTCATCCGGGAATTGTCGAGCACAATGGCATCTTCCGCTTTTGTCAGTGGGGAGACTTCCCTGTGCGAATCGATGAAATCCCTTTCCTTCAAGTTCCTGAGCACGTCCTCAATGCTGGTCTTTTCCCCCTTTGCCTTCAATTCCTTCATCCTGCGTTCTGCCCTGATGAGAGGCTCTGCCGTCATAAAGAGTTTCAGCTCGGCATTCGGGAAAACTGTGGTTCCGATGTCCCTTCCGTCCATCACGACCCTCTTTCTTGCCCCGGCTTCCCTGAGTTTCTCGTCCACGAATTCCCTGACTTCAGGGACTGCGGCAATCGGGCTGACCTTGTTTGAGACTGCAAGAGTGCGGATGTCATTCTCGATGCACCTCTCACCCATATAGGTCCTGCTTCCCTCGCCCTTGTCGGCAAAATGAAGGTCAAGATTCAGCAAAGCTCTGTTCAGTGCCTGCCTGTCAATCTCTCCTGAATGTGAAATCATTCCTTTCTCCAGGGCAAACAGTGTCACGCCACGGTAGAGAGCTCCGGAATCAAGGTAAAGGAATCCCAGTTCTGAGGCTATTTTCTTTGCGAATGAACTTTTCCCCGTTGAGGAATATCCATCAATCGCAATAATTATGTCGGGAACTTTCATCTTTCGTTACTATATAAGGAGTGCAAAATTATAAAAAATTGCACAAACACCGAAATTTGTCCGATATTTGTATCCCTTAACCGGCTTTGCAAAATTTAATAGGTAAATATGAAACTTCTTGTAATTGATGACGAGCGTTCCATACGCAACTCCCTGAAAGAAATTTTGATGGATGAAGGTTATGAGGTGGATGTTGCAGAAAACGGAGCGTCCGGGGTGGAACTCGCCCTGAAGGAGAAATACAGCGTGATTTTCTGCGACATAAAAATGCCCCAGATGGACGGGATTGAGGTTCTTGACCGGCTTGTCAGTGAGGGCGTTGACTCCGCGGTTATAATGATTTCCGGGCACGGCGACATAGACACCGCGGTGGAGTGCATCAAGAAAGGTGCATTCGATTTCATCCAGAAGCCTCTGGACCTGAACAGGATTCTCATCACCATCAAGAACGCCACTGACAAGGTTTCTCTGGTAAAGGAGACAAAAATCCTGAAGAAAAAGGTATATGGACAGCAGATGATAGGGCAGTCGGCTCCGATTCTGCGTGTCAAGGAGATGATTGAGAAGGTGGCACCTACCGACGCCAGGGTCCTGATCACGGGCTCGAACGGCACGGGAAAGGAACTTGTCGCCCGCAGTCTGCATCAGAAAAGCAGCCGTAGCCAGATGCCCTACATTGAGGTGAACTGCGCCGCCATTCCTTCGGAACTCATTGAAAGCGAACTTTTCGGACACGAAAAGGGAGCCTTCACTTCTGCCGTGAAACAGCACAAGGGAAAATTCGAGCAGGCAGACGGAGGAACACTCTTCCTTGACGAAATAGGTGATATGAGCCTTGCTGCCCAGGCGAAGGTGCTCCGTGTCCTTCAGGAGAAAAAACTCTCAAGGGTAGGCAGCGACAAGGATATAATGGTGGATGTCAGAGTGCTTGCCGCAACGAACAAGAACCTCAGGGAGGAAATTGAAAAAGGCCGTTTCCGCGAAGACCTTTACCATCGTCTCAGCGTGATTGTCATAACGGTTCCTTCCCTTGACGAACGCAAGGAGGACATCCCTCTTCTGGTGGAATATTTCATCAATCAAATCTGCTCCGAAACGGGAATGCACCGCCGCAATGTCGAACCGGAGGCAATGAGAATGCTTGTCGGGAAAACCTGGACCGGAAACATCAGGGAACTCAGGAATGTGGTCGAGAGGCTTCTGATCCTTTCAGGAGAGAGGATTACGGCCGACGATGTCAGGGCCTACGTCCTTTAATGCCGATTCTGCAGAAGGCGGCTCTCATTTCCCGTGCTGTGGAAGACTGACGGTAAAACTTGCCCCTCCGAGTGCAAATGACTTCCTGTAAACAATCTCTCCGTTGCATTTTTCGATGATGTTCCGGCAGATTGCCAGACCGAGTCCCGTGCCCGAAGACTTGGTGGTGAAGTTCGGTGTGAAAAGCTTGACCTGGTTCTGCTCGCTGACTCCCTGGCCATTGTCCTCGACGACAATGTCGTAGAACCCTTCCCTGACACCTTTGCGAAGGCTGATGACAATCCTTCCCGGCGAGGACTCCACTCCGTCCTCAGCCTCTTCCTTCTGCCTGATTTCCACTGCCTGGATGGCATTGGTGATGAGATTCACGAACACCCGGATCAATTGAGGTTTCGGGGCAAGGACTTCAGCCCCTTCGAGCCCGAAATATGTGATTCTGATGTTGTCCCTGTTGTCAAAAATCACCAGCTGATCCCTCAGGATATTGTCCAGATTGACCACTACAGGTTCCTCGCTATATAGTTTTGCAAAGGTTGAGAACTCGTTGGCTGTGTCCGTCAGGATGTCGATGTGTTCCAGTACAATGGCTGCGACCTTGTCGAACTTCTCCTCCCAGGACGGGTCTTTTCTCTGCTTCAGCCTGATAAGCCGCTGAATCTCCAGTTTTATCGGAGTGAGCGGATTCTTGATTTCGTGTGCTACCTGACGAGCCATCTCGCTCCAGGCCTTGTCCCTTTCGGTCTGCGCCAGTTTCTTCGTGCTGACGGAAAGGTCGTGAACCATCCGGTTGTAGGCATCTACAATGATGGATATTTCGTCCTTTCTCTTGTATATGATATATTCCAGCCCGTGCCTGTTCGCCTGATTCATCTTCTGTCCCATCTCGATCAGAGGCTTGAACATCGAGTCCACCACCGAGGTCGAGACAATCAGGGTGATGATGACCAGGATGAGGAACAGGTTTATGATGGTCGCCGCGTGGAAGAGGGCATCCTGCTTGAAGTCAAAATTTTCTGCGGTATATGGAACACCTATGATGGCAATCATATTGCCTTCGGCGTTTATGATAGGGGCATATAGGGAGTAGAACGTGTTGCTGAAGATTTTTTCCGTGTGGATGTAGAACCTCTGGTTTCTATACCTGATGTTGTAATATGCCTCGCCGTTGATTCTGAATCCGATGACCATCTTCTCGAACACCTCCGGGG
>CAMEBJ010000097.1 GCA_945912085.1 uncultured Bacteroidales bacterium
GGTATTGAAATCCTGATGCGCACCCCTGAGGTCTCCAAGGTTGTATTTCGCAATTCCCCTGAAAAAGAATGTCCAATAGTCGGTGGTGTCCAGTCTGGAGAGGACGTTGAAATTCTCGATTGCCGTGGCATACTTGCCGTCGGCAAGAGCCATTCTGCCCCTCCCGAAGAAGACATCCTTGTCATACTGCGCAACAGCCCTCCCTCCGCAGAGCAAGCAAAGCAATGTCACGAGAATGACTTGTACCGTGTATTTTGTTTTCTTTTTCAAATTTCCCTATTTTTGTCGGCATTTTTGCCTCAAAATCCGACAAAGATACACATTTATTATGCCTAATCTGAAATATTTCTTGAAAAAAACTCTTTTTTGCGCCTTCCTCCTTTTGGCCGACATCATTTCGGAGGGTGCCGTCCCGGGGTTTGACTCCCATTCGGACAAGGCTGCACAGAATATGGTCTGGGAAACAAAGATGCGCCGCCGGGTGGAGTTCCTGAGTGACAGTCTTTGCGAAGGCAGGGCCTGCGGAACAAGGGGAGGCACTGAGGCGGCATTCGAGATTTTGAGGATTTTCAGAAAGGCGGGACTGCTTCCCTTTGACGGGTCCTATTCACAGTCATTCCAGACGGCAGACAACATCAGGACAGGACACAACATCATCGGAATGATTCCGGGCTCATTGAAAAGGCCTCCAAAATCCTACATCATCGTGGGGGCTCACTACGACAACCTCGGCACATTGGACGGGCATCTCTACCCGGGAGCTGACAGCAATGCCTCCGGAACAGCAGCCCTGTGCAGCATCGCTGATATGTTCTCGAGTATGAAGGTTCTCGGGAAAGTGTACGACTCAAGCGTGATTTTCGTGGCATTCGACGCGAACTGCCTGAGCAAGGCGGGATCGGAGGAACTCTTCAGGCGCATCAACTCAGGACTCCTGAAAGACCCTGTCAACGGACAGACAATCAGACCCGGAAACATCCGGATGATGATCAACATCGACCAAATTGGCTCCAGCCTCTCCCCTCTCTCTTCCGGGAGGCCTGACTACCTCATTATGCTGGACGGAGGGACAGTCAGCGAGAACAACAAGGACTGGCTGTCAGTGTGCAACAGACTCTACTCCACCAATCTGGAACTCACCCACAGTTACTACGGAAGCGCGAACTTCACGAAAATCTTCTACCGGCTCTCTGACCAGCAAGTCTTTGTGGACCACAGGATTCCTGCGGTACTCTTTACTTCCGGAATCACGATGAACAACAACAAGACCTACGATAGTCCCCACACCCTGAACTACGAAGTGCTCCGAAGGCGCACGATCCTCATTTTTCATTGGATAGAAAGGATGTTGTAAAAAATACGAAAGATTTGAAAGTCTCGAAAAAAAGTGATATATTGGAGGTTTTGTATATTCAAATATTAAATATTTATTTATTATATAAGATTTATTAATTATATAAGATATTCACTATATGAAAGGTATAGTACTCGCCGGAGGCTCGGGAACACGGCTCTATCCCATTACCAAAGGCATCAGCAAGCAGTTGATGCCGATTTACGACAAACCGATGGTATACTATCCCATCAGTGTCCTGATGACAGCCGGAATACGTGACATCCTCATCATCTCGACTCCGTTCGACCTGCCCGGTTTCAAGCGTCTCCTCGGTGACGGTTCCGACTACGGAGTGCATTTCGAATATGCCGAGCAACCTTCTCCCGACGGACTTGCACAGGCTTTCACCATCGGAAAGGATTTCATCGGGGAAGACTCAGTATGCCTTGTCCTCGGAGACAACATCTTCCACGGGGCTGGGCTCGGAAGAATGCTCAGGGATGCGGTCAAAACGGCTGAGGAAGAAAAGAAGGCCACCGTGTTCGGCTACTGGGTCAGCGATCCTGAGCGCTACGGGGTTGCGGAATTCGACAAAAACGGGAAGTGCCTGTCAATAGAGGAGAAGCCGGAGCATCCGAAGTCCAACTACGCAGTCGTAGGTCTGTACTTCTATCCGAACAAGGTTGTGGACATTGCTTCTTCAATCAAACCTTCGGCGCGCGGTGAATATGAAATCACAACGGTCAACCAGAGATTCCTTGAAGACGGGGAATTGAAGGTCCAGACATTCGGGCGCGGGTTCGCCTGGCTCGACACAGGTACACATGAATCCCTTTCTGAGGCATCCACCTACATTGAAGTCCTTGAAAAGAGACAGGGTCTTAAGGTTGCCTGCCTTGAAGGAATCGCCTACAGGCAGGGCTGGATTGACGAGCAAAGGATGAGGGAACTGGCAAAGCCGATGCTCAAGAACCAGTACGGGCAATACCTTCTCAAAGTGATTGAGGAAGTCAAACAGACCGGAAGCCCTAATCTTGACTGATATGAACATTCTTGTGACCGGAGCCAACGGACAACTTGGCAATGAGATGAGAATTGTCAGCAGGGAAAGCACTGACAACTGGATCTTTACAGATGTGGTGGAAACCACTGGACAGCCGACGGTCATCCTTGACATTACCGACATCGAGGCTGTCAGGAGGATCGTTTCGGAAAACAATGTGGATGCCATCGTGAACTGCGCCGCCTACACCAATGTGGATGCAGCCGAGAGCAATTTTGAACTAGCGCAGCGCCTTAATGCAGACGCTCCGGAGAATCTTGCGAAGGCAATGCAGGAGACAGGAGGGCTTCTGGTGCATATTTCCACCGACTATGTCTTCGGGAAAGAGCCCTACAACACCCCTTGCACAGAAGAACGGGTGGGAACTCCCACAGGCGTTTACGGACTGACCAAGCTCAACGGGGAAAGAAAGATCATTGAATCGGGGGCGAAATATGTAATAATCCGCACGGCCTGGCTTTACAGCGAGTTCGGAAGGAATTTCTGCAAGACAATGATGAATCTGACCGCCACAAAAAGCGAGTTGAACGTGGTCTTTGACCAGTGCGGCACACCGACCTATGCCCTCGACCTTGCAAAGGCGATTGCAGTCATCCTCAGTAATCCTGTGGAGGGAATCTACCACTATTCCAACGAGGGAGTCTGCTCCTGGTTCGATTTCACGAAGATGATTGCCCAGTACGCGGGAAACACCTCCTGCGACATCAGGCCCTGCCACTCTTCGGAGTTCCCGAGCCCCGTCACAAGGCCTTCCTACAGCGTTCTTGACAAGACAAAAATCAAAAAGACATTCGGTCTGTCAATCCCCTACTGGACCGATTCGCTTCAAATATGCATAAAAAATCTGACTGGCAAATGAAGACAATAGTCATAACCGGAGGCGCCGGATTCATCGGATCCCATGTGGTGCGCCTTTTTGTAAACAAATACCCCGACTACAGAATCATCAACCTGGACAAGCTAACCTACGCCGGCAACCTTGCCAATCTCAAGGACATCGAGAACAGGCCGAACTACAGATTCGTAAAGATGGACATCTGTGACTTCGATGCAGTGCTTGCACTGTTCAGGGAGGAGAACGTGGACGGAATCATCCACCTTGCCGCAGAGAGTCACGTGGACCGTTCCATCAAGGACCCGTTCACCTTCGCCCGCACAAACGTGATGGGCACACTGTCACTTCTCCAGGCCGCAAAGCTCCACTGGGAGAGCCTTCCTGAGAAATACGAGGGGAAGCGTTTCTACCACATTTCCACCGATGAGGTCTATGGGGCCCTGTCGATGAATCATCCGGAAGGAATCGAGCCGCCGTTCTCCACGAAGGCATCCTCGGGGAAACACCATCTCGCCTACGGAGACGATTTCTTCTACGAGACCACAAAATATGCCCCGCATAGTCCCTATTCCGCATCAAAGGCATCGTCAGACCATTTCGTCAGAGCCTTTCACGACACCTACGGGATGCCTACAATCGTGACAAACTGCTCCAACAACTATGGTCCCTACCAGTTCCCGGAGAAACTCATCCCTCTGTTCATCAACAACATACGCAACCGCAAGCCCCTCCCTGTCTATGGCCGCGGGGAGAATGTCCGCGACTGGCTCTACGTGGAGGACCACGCCAGGGCAATCGACACGATTTTCCACAACGGGAAGGTGGCCCAGACCTACAACATCGGCGGTTTCAACGAGTGGAAGAACATCGACATCATCAAGGTTGTCATCAACACGGTTGACAGGTTGCTCGGCCGTGCCGAAGGAGAGGACCTTGACCTCATCACCTTTGTCACGGACCGACCGGGACACGATGCCCGCTATGCCATCGACTCCACCAAGCTCCAGAAGGAACTTGGATGGGAGCCTTCACTCCAGTTCGAGGAAGGAATCGAAAAGACGGTGCGATGGTACCTTGAAAATCAGGAGTGGGTGGATGAGATTACTTCAGGGGAGTATATGAAGTACTACAGTGAGATGTATGACAATAGGTAAATATGGAAATATTAAAAACTGATATAGAAGGGGTTCTGATTCTGGAACCAAAGGTCTTCAGGGACGCGAGGGGATATTTTTTCGAGAGCTTTTCCCAGAGGGAGTTTGACATGAAGGCCGCACCTGTTCTTGGGTACACTGTTAATTTCGTGCAGGACAACGAGTCGATGTCATCCTTCGGAGTGATGCGCGGGCTGCATTTCCAAAGACCGCCTTTTACCCAAAGCAAACTTGTTCGCTGCGTCAGGGGTGCCGTCCTGGATGTGGCTGTGGACATCCGCAAGGGATCACCCACTTACGGGAAGCACGTGACAGTGGAGCTGACCGAAGAGAACCACAGGCAGTTCTTCATTCCGAAAGGATTTGCCCACGGATTTGTCGTGCTCTCGGACACTGCGGTGTTCCAGTACAAATGCGATGAGTTCTACCATCCGGAGGCAGACGGAGGAATCAGCATCCTGGATGACTCCCTCGGAATCAATTGGAGGATTTCCACCGAGGAGGCAATACTCTCAGAAAAGGACACAAGACATCCACTTTTGAAGGACTTCGAAAGTCCTTTTGACATCAATCTCAATTTGTATTAAGGAATATGAAGGAATTTTTACAAATGATGAAGCGCTATGTGGCGCCATATACGGGATATCTCGGAGGAGCGGTGGTACTCAACATATTGTCCGCAGTTTTCAATATTTTCTCCTTTTCGCTGATTATTCCTATTCTCCAGATACTTTTCGAGCTTGACTCGACCGTTTACCAGTTCGTTCCATGGGACAGCGCAGATATGGGAATGAAGGACATCCTGGTGAACAATATGTACTACTATGTCACCATCGTCATCGGGAAATACGGAGCTTCCAACACCCTCCTTCTGCTGGGATGTTTCTTCGGACTTATGACACTTCTGAAGACAGGGTGCTATTTCGGGTCCTCTGCCATTATGGTCCCAGATCGGAAAGCGTCGTGTAGGGAAAGAGTGTAGATCTCGGTGGT
>CAMEBJ010000098.1 GCA_945912085.1 uncultured Bacteroidales bacterium
ATCAAGACCTTCCTTCTGGGCTTCCGCAATCCGGAAGACTACTTTGCCGAAAACGGAACATCTGCCGCGGAAATCGCAAAAACAAGAATCTGATTATGGGAAAGACAGCGGTAATAATAGGCAACGGGGAATTCCCGAAGAAGGAATATCCGAGATATGTCATCTCAAGGGCCGACTATATAGTCTGCTGCGATGGCGCGCTTGCCAAATATCTCCGCAACTGCGAAAAGATCTTCGGCACTCTCCGCGAACCTGATGCCGTCGTGGGGGATATGGATTCCCTGAGCGATGGCCTTCGCCGGAAATACGGACATCTGATTGTTCACCAAAGCGAACAGCAGACCAACGACCAGACAAAGGCTATGCGCCACATAATGCAAAATTTTCCTGACGTCAGCGATATATTCATCACAGGCGCAACCGGCCTGAGGGAGGACCACACAATAGGAAATATTTCCCTGATGATGGAATATGCAAGGGAATATGACCTCTCCCGCATAAATCTCACGATGGTCTCCGACCATTCGGTCATATTTCCCGTAACCGACTCCATCGAACTGGATTGCGGCATCGGGAGGGAGATCTCAATTCTAACACCAGACAACAGTCTGAGAATCAAATCAAAAGGATTGGAATGGAAGACCGATGACGTGGTCTTTGACAACTGGTGGAAAGCGACCCTCAACAGGGCTTCGGAAGACACCGTCAAACTCGAATTCAACCACAGCTCATTGGCTGTTATCATAATGAATTAAAGCAATGGGAAACACTAATTACTTTCCGTCCGTAAAGGACATTGAAAAAGCCGCAGGCATACTCGAGGAAATTCTCGAACCCACACCCCTGCAGATCAACCACAGACTCTCTGTAAGCTATGATGCGGAAATCTACCTCAAGAGGGAAGATCTCCAGACCGTAAGGTCCTACAAGATAAGGGGGGCATACAACAAGATCCGCAGTCTGTCTCCTGATGTTCTGAAATATGGAATAGTCTGCGCCAGCGCAGGAAACCATGCGCAGGGAGTAGCCTTCTCCTGCAACAAGCTTCAGATAATGGGCTCCATCTATATGCCGACAACGACCCCGCGCCAGAAAATCGATTCCGTCAAGATGTTCGGAAAGGAATATGTTGACATCGTGCTGACCGGCGACACCTTTGACGCGGCGAACACTGCCGCTGTCGAATATGCAAAGAGGAGCGGAAAGACCTTCATCCCTCCGTTTGATGACAAGAAAATCATTGAGGGACAGGGCACAATAGGACTTGAAATCTGCAAGCAGATGAAGACCCCTCTTGATTACATATTCATCCCGATTGGAGGTGGCGGACTTGCCTCCGGAGTAGGTGCCTTCATCAGGCAGACCTGGCCTGACACCAAGATCATCGGGGTGGAACCTGCCGGAGCAGCCTGTATGAAAGCCTCCATCGACAACGGCTACCCGACAGAACTGGAGAGTATCAACAAATTCGTGGACGGAGCGGCAGTCAAGAAAGCCGGTCAGTTGACCTACGGGGTCTGCAAGGATGTCCTTGACGATATCATCCTCGTTCCGGAAGGAGCTGTCTGCACGGCCATCATTGAGATGTACAACAAGAACGCAATCGTGGTGGAGCCTGCCGGAGCACTTTCCGTGGCTGCCCTGAGGCAGTATTCCGACAAGATTAAGGGCAAGAAGGTTGGCTGCATCATCAGCGGAAGCAACAACGACATCATCAGGATGGAAGAAATCCGCGAGAAATCAATGATTTACGAAGGGTTGAAACATTACTTCATAGTCAACTTCCAGCAGAGGCCCGGTGCAATCCTGTCGTTCATCAGGGACATCATCGGTCCTACGGACGAACTCGCGTATATTCAATATATCAAAAAGACCAACAAAGAGGAGGGACCGGCCCTCATAGGCATAGAAGTCGCGAGCAAGGACGATTTCCACGCGCTGATCAAGCGTATGGAGGCAAACAATATTCTCTACGAGTATATAAACGAAAACAACAAACTTCTTGAAATACTTATTTGATGATGGATTGGAATAATCTTGGATTCTGCTACAGGAAATCCGCGACAATGTTGATTTGCCGCTATAATGGCGGAGCGTGGGGGAAAATCGAAAGCAGCACAGACGACCACATCCTGCTGAGCGCATTTGCAGGTGCATTGCACTACAGCATCGAATGCTTCGAAGGCTTGAAGGCTTTCCGTGGTGTTGACGGAAAAATCAGGATTTTCAGGCCTGAGGAGAATGCACGGAGGATGATTTCCTCTGCCGAATTTCTCAACCTGCCCTGCCCAAGTGAGGAACTTTTCATTGAGATGTGCAAACAAGCAGTCAGGGAGAATCTCGATTTTCTGCCTCCTTACGGGACAGGAGCTTCGCTTTACCTGAGACCAACCCTCATAGGAAGCAATCCTCAACTGGGAGTCCAGAGCGCCAAAGAGGCTCTTTTCCTTCTGCTCTGCGCTCCGGTGGGTGCCTACACGGGAGGAAATCTTGAGCCTTGCAATGCCGTGATTGCCAGAAACTATGACAGGGCGGCCACCTACGGGACAGGGTGTTACAAACTTGGTGGCAACTATGCCGCTTCCCTCCGTTCCCTGAACATAGCACACAGCCAGGGCTACAAGGCAACTCTTTACCTTGACCCTCACTCGCACACTCTCATCGATGAGTTCAACTCATCCAACTTCTTCGGAATCAAAGGGAACACATATGTCACTCCGCTTTCGGATACCATTCTTCCGTCCATCACCAACAAGACCCTCGAAGCGGTTGCAAAGCACCTCGGGATGGAGGTGGAAAGAAGGGCCGTTCCTGTGGAGGAGCTTGCAGAGTTCGAGGAGGTCGGTGAATGCGGAACTGCTGTGATCATCACTCCTGTGGATTACATCGATGACAAGCCTTTCCTCGAGACCACGGATCCGGAACTTGTCAAGCGTTACACTTTCGTGACTGAAGGATGCGGGCCGAAGAGCCTGAAACTTTACAGGCAGATTACCGGCATTCAGTATGGGGAGTTGGATGACACCTTCGGCTGGTGCCTGTTCGTATAAAATAATTTTGAGGAGACCAGGCCCTCCCAAAACAAGTTTTGGGTCCCTCCTGCCGTCGGCTGCTCACGGTGAAAAGTCCACTGGACTGTTTCACTTTTGCGTTCACGACCTCTAGAGCCGAGGGCGGCTAGTCTCCTCAAAATTATTTTATACTATGGTAGTGAGTTATGTGAATGGCTATTTTGGAGCTATTTTGTAGAGGAAGCCGGCGATGAACAGGTAGATGACATTAGGCAACCACAGGGCTATCCAAGGCGGCAGAACCCCGGTGAAGACGAACATCTGGCTGAATCGCAGGAAAAGGATGTAGGTGAATGCCAGGGCGATGCCTATTCCGATATTCCATCCGATGCCTCCCCGGCGTTTCTTTGAAGACAGAGCCACTCCCATAATGGTCAGGATGAATGCCGAGAATGGCAGGGCGAATCTGGTGTTTTTTTCAATCAAGGCGAGTTTGACATCCGGGTCACCGCGCATCTTCTTGATGTGTATAACCTCATTCAACTCCTTGAAGGAAAGAGTTTCCATCTCATCTATCTGCGTCACGAGATCACTGACTGACAGGTTTATGACGGTGTCCAGACTCGCTCCGCTTTTTACGTGGTCCTCGATGCCGTCGCCATATTCCCTTATGAAATATTTCTTCAGCCTCCAGCTGCATTTTGTACTGTCCCACACAGCCTGCTCCGCACTGATCTTCGAAACGAGTTTGTTGTCCTCGACTTTCTCAAGAGTGAAACGGTAGGCCGTGTTGTTCCAGGTACTGAATGACTCGACAAAGACGAATTCTCCCGGGTTGATTTGGTAGTGAACGTTTCTGTTGGTCTTGACATTGTGCCCGCGTATATATTTGTCTTCAAACACCATACGGTCCTTGTTGGCCTGGGGTATGATGAAAAGGTTCAGACAGAGGGACAGCAATGCGATGAGGGAAGCCGAGAATATGTAGGGAACCATCATCCTGTGAAAGCTTATTCCGCAGCTCAGAATCGCCACAATCTCGGAATTGGCGGCAAGTTTAGAAGTGAAGAATATTACCGTAATGAACACGAACAGAGGGCTGAACATATTCATAAAGTACGGTATGAAATTCATATAGTAATCAAAGATGATGGCCTTCAGCGGAGCCTCCTTGCTGACAAAATCATCGATTTTTTCACTGATGTCAAAGATGATTACGATGCCGATAATCAGGAGCAGGGCAATGAAAAAAGTCAGGAGGAAGCGCTTGACGATGTAAACGTCAAGTTTTTTCGGCTTTAGTCTGAACTCTCTGTGCATAGGCGGCCTCCTGTCAAAGTCTTGTGGTAAGTTTCACGACGGCGGCATCCTTCCAGGCTCGGAAATCCCCCTTTTCGATGTGCTCGCGTGCCTGGCGGACAACGTCAAGATAGAATGCGAGGTTGTGCTCGCTGGCAATCTCGGCAGCGAGCATTTCACCGGCCACGAAAAGATGCCGCAGGTAGGCCTTGGTGTAAGTCCTGTCCACGAAAGAGGTTCCCTTCGGGTCAATCGGAGAAAAGTCGTCAGCCCATTTCTGATTGCGCATATTGATGATTCCGTCCCAGGTGAAGAGCATTCCGTTGCGTCCGTTGCGGGTCGGCATCACGCAATCGAACATATCCACTCCCCTGGCAATCCCTTCAAGCAGGTTTGCGGGAGTACCCACTCCCATCAGGTAGCGCGGCCTGTCCTGCGGCAGAAGCGGGCAGACCAGCTCAAGCATCTCGTACATCACCTCGGTCGGTTCTCCCACGGCAAGTCCCCCGATGGCATAACCTTCCCTGTCAAAAGAAACCGCGTGTTCCACGGCCTCCTTTCTCAAATCCGGATAGACACATCCCTGGACAATCGGGAAAAGGGCCTGCGAGTAGCCGTACAGAGGCGGCGTCGAGTCAAAGCGTCTGATGCATCTCTCCAACCAGGACTTGGTCATATCCAATGACTTGCGGGCATACTTCCAGTCTGCCTGACCCGGAGTGCATTCATCCAGCGCCATAATAATGTCCGCCCCGATTATTCTCTGGATGTCCATATTGTTCTCCGGAGTGAAAGTGTGGCGCGAGCCGTCTATGTGCGAGGCGAACGTGACTCCGCTCCCGTCCTTTGCGAATTTGCGCATTGAGGCAAGGGAAAAGACCTGGAATCCACCGCTGTCAGTCAGGATTGGACGGTCCCAGGAAGTGAACTTGTGCAGTCCGCCTGCCTGACGCAGAAGGTCCAGTCCGGGGCGCAGGTAGAGATGATAGGAGTTCCCGAGGATAATCTCGGCACCTATGTCCTCACGCAGGTCGCGGTGGTACACACCTTTGACGGAGC
>CAMEBJ010000099.1 GCA_945912085.1 uncultured Bacteroidales bacterium
ATTGTCGGCAGGGAATTTTTGAAGCAGCAGGTTCGGACTGTCTGAAAGATTTCTCCAGTTGAGACTCTGCTCGACAGAGTAAAGAGTCAGGTGTCCTTCATTCACATCCACAAAACTCCAGTAGGGTGAAGGAACACCGTGCCACTGCCACTGCAGACCCAGTTGGATGGAATTAAACTCATCACTGTCAGCAGGTTGGAACACTCCACTGTCAGGAAGATCAGGCTTGCGCCATTTCAAAACCGGCTGGCCGACTCCGTCTCCGTCGGGATCCTCACCGATGACAGGCCAGCCATCTTCTGTCCATGTCATCGGCTGGAGATGCACGACCCTTCCGTAGGCATCCTTGTCCTGAAAATGCAGAAACCAATGTTCTCCCGTTGAAGTTTCCACCCAACCTCCCTGATGAGGCCCGTTTACAGGAGTATTCCCCTGAGCCATCACCACCCTTTCCTCATACGGTCCCCAAGGACTTTCCGAACGCAGAACCACCTGCCAGCCTGTCGGAACTCCCCCGGATGGAGAGAAGATGTAATAATTGCCGCGGAATTTGTAGAACTTTGTGCCTTCGATGGTGGGCTGGGTACGGTGTCCGTCGTAAACTATCCTTCCGGCAGATAGCAACCTTGTCCCATCTTCAGACATAGGTGCAACGAAGAGGATACTCTTGTTCCCGGCACGACTTCCCGCACAACCGAATGAAAGGTAGGCTTTCCCGTCATCATCCCAGAGAGGGCAAGGATCAATGAAACCCTTGGCTTTCAGCACCCAGACAGGATCCTCCCAGATACCTCGCGGATCTTTTGTCCTGACCATGAATATTCCCCTGTCGGGATCACCGCAGTAAATGAAAAACTCTCCGTCATGATACCTGATTGACGGAGCCCAGACACCTCCACCGTGCTGAGGAGCGGTTTTCCACTCATCAGGACCGGGCAAAGGACTCAAATCTGCCCTCACACCGTGCCCGAAAGCTTCCCAGGGCCTTTCATCCGACCAGTTCCTCCCGGGATAGTCATTCAGAGCCGCCCCTACAATCTGCCAGTTCACCAAATCGGTCGAATGCAAAATCTGAAGTCCGGGGAAACAGCCGAATGATGACGATGTCATATAGTATCCGTCCGGCCCATTGCACACGTCCGGATCGGAGTAGTCGGCATTGATGACAGGATTTACGTAATATTCACCCCTATCGGGATTCCATGCTTCCGAGGATGTCTGTGCCCGGGAGGTCATGAGACAGAAAAGCGCAACGGCTGCAAAAAGCGGAATGTATGGATTCATTGTGGTCAGATATATTTTGTTAAAAATTATTCAACACAGACAAATATAAATGATTGAAAGGTATATTCGTTACCCTGAACTGCATTTGTGACAAATTAACCACAATTCTGTTACAAAATTGGCCTTCCGTTCCTCTGTTTCTTGCGAATTTTGCATTTGAATTAAACTGACCACAATGAACACTCCAGCAAATGAATTTGAAATAAAGTACAGGAATGTGCAGGTCACCAGGGCATTCAGGAAGCTGAGGGAGCCTCTCTGCGCCTATGTGCGCAGGAAAACAGGTGACGTGGCCGAAGTTGAAGACCTCGTTCAGGATGTTTTTGAGGCTGTTCTGACAACTTCACGACTATTTCTTGACGACAATTCATTAACAAGGTTCGCATACGTCTGTGCGCGTAACAGGATTGCAGACTATTTCAGACGGAATGCCTGCACAAGGAAATCACAGGAATTTTTTGGAAGTTTCAGCAATATTCCCGTCAATGAAGCAGACAGTCTTGCGAACTGCAGGGAAATCCTCCGACTTGAGAAGTCTGCATTGAATTGTGTCGGAGAAAAGGCGAGGATTGTCTATCTGATGAATGTCCATTGGAACATACCTGCCCGGAAGATTTCAAAAAGAATGGGAATCAGTGTGCGAACCGTCCAAAATCACGTCTTCAGGGTTAAAGACAGTATCCGCAGTGAAATACGGCAAATCATCTGACATTGTTAAATATGAAGAAGACATTGCTCTCCGCCATTATCCTATGCGCCCTTGGATGCTCCGGGTCCGAAAACATCCCTGGAGGAGAATATTTCAATCCCGGGAAAACGGAGGAAGAAGACTATTCTGGTTACCCGACCTCCTATGAGTTCAATCATCCCTGCGCACTTATCTCATCTACGGACATCGGAAGGGTGAAAGAGAGAATTGCGGCAGAGTCGTCCTCAGACCCTGTATATTCCGCTTTCTGCCATTTCTGTGAAAATGTCTATGCACAGTACCCCTACAAGGCAAATCCACAGGAAATCATTGTGAGGGGCGATCCGAAGGGCACCGGCGTCAGTGGAGAAAACTACATTACAGTCTCCCGGGATGCCGCTGCCGCATTTCAGCTTGCACTGCGATGGAATCTGACCGGAGAAGAGAAATATGCACGGAACGCAGCGGAGATTCTGGATGCATGGGCGAGAAAACTCAAAATGGTCACGGCAAATGATAACAACCAGTACCTGTGCCTGGGTTTTCAGGGATATACTCTTGCCAATGCGGCAGAACTTCTGGGGAAATATCCCGGATGGACTTCCGCCAGTCAGCAGAAATTCAAGTCATGGCTGAGGACAGTCTGGTTGGAGCGCAACAGGTGGTTCATTGAAAATCACGGAGGCAGCAACAACTGCCCTCTCCACTACTGGTCCAACTGGGAACTCTGTAATCTCGCTTCGATGCTGGCCATCGGAATCTATCTGGAAGACATTGAAACAATCAACTTCGTGTACAAAACTTTCCGGGAGGGCCAAGGAAGTGGCTGCATCAGCAATATGATTCCCTACAATCCCGTAGAAGACCCTGACGGACACGGCAAACTGGCCCAAAGTATGGAATCCGGCCGCGACCAGGGACATGCCACACTTGTGATTTCACTATGTGCCGAATTGTGCCAGATGGCATGGAACATCGGATTGGATTTCTGGGGAATGGACGACAACAAGGTTCTGGCAATGTGCGAATACACAGCAAAATACAATGTCCGGCCTTCCGGCAGCTACCTGACCGGAGCGATGCCTTTCACTGAATATGCCTACTGCAGCGGATGCAGCTGCTCCAATCAGAACCACGGCTCGATTCATCAGAGCGTGTCTCCCTCAGGAAGAGGAAAGGAAAGACCTTGTTGGGATTTGATTTACTCACATTACAAGTATGAGAAACATCTCACGGATGACGAGGTTTACTATGTCAGACTGTTTGCCCGGCAGCTCAGGTATGTGGATGGTGTACTGACAGGTGACGGAGGCTCGGGAGATCCACGCTATGGTTCCTCCAGCGGAGCCTTTGACCAGATTGGCTGGGGAACTATGATGTTCTACAAAGGCGAGTAAACTGTGCCCGGTCGCTAATGATACTGTGAAGGATTGACCCCGAACATCTCCTTGAAGTATTTCGAGAAATACTTAGATGTGTTGAATCCCACCATATCAGACACTTCAGCCACGGTAAGATTCGGGTCATTCTTCAGAATCTGTGCAGCCCTCTTGAGCCTCACCGTGCGGATGAATTCCGAAGGGGTCATCCCGGCAATGGACTGAATTTTCCTATAGAGATTCATCCTGTGCATTCCGACATCGGATGAAAGTTCCTCTACTGAATATTCAGAATTGTCGATATTCCGTTCAATGCATTCCATCACCTTCGTCATCAGTTTCTGGTCGATGGTCGTGATGGTAACCTCTTTCAGAGAAATGTCCCTGTCCCCGGAAAATGAGGCAATTCTCTTGCTGCGTTCATCAATGAGGTTACGGATTCTCGCAAGCAGGAGTTCTAGTTTGAAAGGCTTGGTCAAATAGGCGTCGGCTCCGGTTTCGTAGCCCTCAAGCCTGATGTCTTCGGATGTCCTTGCTGACAGCAGGATTACAGGTATGTGGGATGTCTCGATATTGCCCTTTATTGCCTTTGTTACCTCAAAACCGTCCATATTCGGCATCATAACATCACAAACCACAACATCCGGATCTGAAGATTTCAGTATTTCAAGGCATTGGACACCATCCTTGGCGGAGGAGACTTCGAACTCCCCGGAAAGTTCCCCTACGAGGTAATCCCGGAAGTCCTTGTTGTCATCCACAATCAGGATGTGCCTGCGTTCTCCATTCAGAGAGGATGCAGGTGTAATGGATGTGTCCTCCGAAACATTTTGTTCACTGACTTCAGTTTCATTCAGATTGGTCGGTATTTCCAGATGGAAAGTCGATCCCCTTCCTACCTGGGAAGTTACACGGATGTCTCCGGAATGCATTCTGGCATACTGTCTGACAAGACTCAGTCCGATTCCGGTTCCGGTTTCCATCTGAGAATTTCCGCTTCGGTAGAACCTGTCGAAAATCTTTTCAACATCCTTTTCAGGAATTCCCACTCCCGTGTCCGCCACCTCAAGGACCATCCGATTCTCAGCCCTCTGATGGAGGCTCACGTGGATTGAACCGCCTTTTGGAGTGAATTTCAGCGCATTGGACAGAAGATTGTTGAGTATTTTCTGCATCTGCGACTTGTCGAATGTCATAGTCGGATTGGACATTTCATTCTCAAAACTGAGGCAGATGCCTTTCTTTGTCGCGGCATCACGGAACGAATCGATGATGGCCGAGGTGAACTCGACTATGTTTCCTCGGGCCAGGACCAGCTTTTCACCTCCCATCTCCAGCCTCCTGAAATCAAGAAGATGGTTCACAAGTGAAAGGAGCTGTTGCGCATTCTTGTGCATTGTCTCAAGCTTCGGCATCACATCTGAATCCTTCATCTCCTTCATCACACTCTCAAGAGGTAGGAGAATCAGCGACAGAGGAGTTCGGAGTTCGTGGGAAATGTTGGTGAAGAAACGAAATTTCATCTGATCAAGTTCCTCCTTTCTCTTACGTCTTTCCTGTTCCTTGTTGAGACGGATTTTCTGCTTGGTCCTGCGTTCTCCCAGCCAGATAAAAAGACTACCGGCGAAACAGACCAGGATGGTGTAGATAATATAGGCCGCAGTGCTCATATAGAAAGGAGGCTTGATAGTGATTGACACCGATGAAACCTCTCCCCAGTCAAGACCGTTGTTCGCCGCCTGAACCATAAATGTGTAGATGCCCGGTTTGAGGAAGGTATATTGAACCTTGCCAAGAGGTGTTGAATTCAGCAGATGCCAGTCCTTGTCAAGATTTCCCAGCCTGTAGCGGTAGGATGTGTGCGATGGATTCTGGTAGTTGAGGTTTGAGAACTCGAAAGTCAGGAAAGGTTCGTCATAGTCTAGTGTCAGTCCATCAGCGAAATCCCTATTCTGGCCTGCAACAGTGACAGAGGAAATG
>CAMEBJ010000100.1 GCA_945912085.1 uncultured Bacteroidales bacterium
CGGTCTGGCCGCGGTTCTTCTCAAATCCACAGTGGAATGGATTCACACGGGACTTACCGGCTGGTTCGGAAACAATGAGATATTCAACTACCTGTACCTCATTTACCCGGGTGTCGGAATGCTCCTTGCTATGCTATTTGTCAGATATGTCATCAGGGACGACATCGGTCACGGAGTGACAAAAGTGCTGCTTGCAGTCTCGAAGAATGAGTCTAAGATCAGACCGCACAATGTCTGGTCTTCAATTGCGGCCAGTTCCGTCACAATCGGATTCGGAGGTTCAGTCGGAGCCGAGGCTCCGATAGTTTACACCGGTGCAGCCATAGGGTCGAACGTGGCAAGGTATATGGGATTGTCCTACAAGAATATGACAATTCTCCTGGGCTGCGGGGCAGCCGGAGCCGTTGCCGGAATATTCAAGGCTCCGCTTGCTGGTGTCCTGTTCACTCTGGAAATCCTGCTGTTCAATATTTCGATGTCCTCCATAATGCCGCTGCTGCTGTCCACGGTGTCGGCCACGGTGATTTCCTACATCTTTCTCGGGGACTCCCCTGCTTTCCCGTGCACTCTTGAGCCATTTTCAATGTACAATATCCCGTTCTACCTGATTCTCGGGGTCTGTTGTTCATTCTGTTCGGTGTATTTCACCAGAACCACTCTTTGGCTTGAGGACAAAATCAAGAGCATACAAAAACCTTACAGGAGATGGGGGCTGTCCGCCCTTTGCCTGGGCCTTCTGATTTTCCTGTTCCCTCCCCTTTACGGAGAGGGCTACGAATATGTGAATACCCTTCTGAGCGGCGAGGCAATCAATCTTGAGGGCAGGACTATCCTGTCTTTCATCCTGAATCATAAATGGGGAATCCCGCTGTTCTTCCTGCTGATTCTGCTGCTCAAGGTGTTCTCGATGTCATTCACAAATGCAGGAGGAGGTGTAGGAGGAACATTCGGTCCCACCCTCTTCGTCGGTGCCATTGCAGGATTCGTGGTCTCGAGAATCATCAACCTGGTTTTTGCAGGAAGCGGAATCGGGGTTCCGGAACAGAATTTCGTGCTGGTCGGGATGGCGGGTCTGATGGCGGGAGTGATGCAGGCCCCTATGACGGCAATCTTCCTCATTGCAGAGATTTCTGGAGGATATGAACTTCTCATTCCATTGATCATCACGGCGACAATATCCTTCGGAATAACAAGGGTTATTGAGCCATATTCCATTTACACTAAACGAATTGCGAAAAGGGGGGAACTTCTCACCCACGACAGCGACCAGGCCGTCCTCACCCTGCTTCACACGACCGACCTGATTGAATCCGACTTCAATTGTGTCAAAATTGACGACACCCTCGGGACTCTCGTGGATGTCATCTCGAAGTCTTCCAGGAACATCTTCCCCGTGCTGGACTCCAGAAGGCATTTCCAGGGATATGTCAGTCTGGAGGATATCCGCAGGGATATGTTCAAGAAGGAACTTTGGGAAAAGAACCGGGTTTACAACTATATGAAATCTGCCCCGGAGTATGTCTATTCAGATGAAAAGATGGACACGGTGATGAAGAAATTTGAGAAAACGGGAGCGTGGAATCTCCCTGTAGTCGCCAAGGACAGGACCTATCTCGGCTTTGTCTCAAAATCAAAGATCTTTTCATCCTACAGGGAACAGCTCAAGCAGGTGTCCCACGACTGAGCCAAAAGAAAACCACATTTTTATGAAAGAAATATACATTCAGGCAGTCTCTGAGAGACTATCGGTAAAGCCATGGCAGGTGGAAAATTGCGCGAAACTGTTCGAGGAGGGGGCTACTATACCTTTCATCAGCAGGTACAGAAAGGAAAAGACAGGAGGACTGGACGAGGTGGCAGTGGCGGAAATCCGGCATTGGACGGACGTGTATGCCGAGATGGAGAAACGTAAAGAGACCATTCTGGAGACCATAGCACAGGCCGGAGCGCTGAATGATGAACTCAGGAAGAAAATTGAACAAAGCGTTGACCCGCGCGAAATTGAAGACCTGTATCTGCCTTTCAGGCCGAAAAGAAGGACAAAGGCAACTGCTGCAAAGGAGGCAGGACTGGAGCCACTGGCGGATGCGATGTACTCCGTCGGAATCTCCGATCCGCAGAAAGAGGCAAGAAAATATGTGGGAGAAAAAGTTGCCGATGAGCAGGAGGCTCTTCAGGGTGCAAGAGACATTATTGCGGAAAGGCTGAATGAGACGGCATCCGTGAGGGAGACTCTGAGGGGAATTTTCAAGAACAGGAGAGTCGTGACTAAAGCGACTAAGAAGGCATCCGACCCGCAGGCACAGAAATACAAATCCTATTTCGACTGGTCCGAACCTCTGGAGAAGATGGCCTCACACCGGCTCCTCGCCGTTTTAAGGGCAGAGGATGAGGGCTATATCAGCATCAGGCTCGATACCGACACGGAAAAGTGCTGCAAGAAACTGTACTATGATTTCTGTCAACAGAGGAGATATCCTTCCCAGGCACTTGGGGAGCAGATTCGCCTTGCAATGGAGGATTCTTTCAAAAGACTGCTTGAACCGTCCATCACAAACGAAATCATAAGGGAGGCAAAGGAGAGGGCTGACATAGAATCCGTCAAGGTCTTCGGAGAGAATCTCAGGCAGTTGCTCCTAGCTCCGCCTGTCGGTCAGAAAAGACTTCTTGCCATAGATCCCGGCTTCAGGACCGGCTGCAAGGTGGTCTGTCTGGACAGCGAGGGTAATCTCCTTCACAATGAGACCATCTACCCGCACCCTCCTGCAAGCGAGAAAATCAAGTCCATCCAGGCAGTGAGCAGGATGATTGAGAAATATGGAATAGAGGTCATAGCAATCGGAAGCGGCACGGCAGGCAGGGAAACTGAAGAGTTCATCAAGAGAGTCCCTAAGCCTGAAGGAGTAAAGACATATATGGTCAGTGAGGACGGAGCATCCATCTACTCTGCATCGGATGTGGCACGCTCGGAATTCCCGGACTATGACGTTACGGTCCGCGGGGCAGTCTCAATTGGAAGAAGGTTGATGGATCCTCTGGCCGAGCTTGTCAAAATTGACCCGAAATCGCTCGGAGTTGGTCAGTACCAGCACGATGTTGACCAGAATCTTCTGAAAGAGAAACTGGACAACACCGTCGAAAGTTGCGTGAACAGTGTGGGAGTCAACCTGAACACCGCCAGCCCGTACCTTCTGAGTTATGTCTCGGGAATCGGCCCGGCACTTGCGGCAGGTATTGTCGAGTACAGGAGCGCAAACGGGGCTTTCAGGTCAAGGGAGGCTCTCAGGAAAGTCAAAAGACTGGGAGAAAAGGCATTCGAACAGTGTGCAGGCTTCCTCAGGATTCCCGGGGCGGAAAACCCTCTTGACAATTCGGCGGTTCATCCCGAATCCTACCACATTGTCAGGAAAATGGCGGAAGACCTCGGTGTCAGCACAAGTGAACTTGTCGGGAATGCCGAACTATGCTCAAAAATCAATGCAAAGGACTATGTCGGGGAGAATTTCGGACTTCCGACAATCAATGACATCATCAATGAACTTAAAAAGCCCGGACGCGATCCGAGGGAAAGCGTCCGGGACTTCAGTTTCGCTGATAACATCCACACAATCGATGACCTTGTCACCGGAATGGAACTGCCGGGAATCGTGACCAACATCACGGCTTTCGGGGCCTTTGTGGACATCGGAATCAAGCAGAACGGACTGATTCACGTCTCACAGATGGGAAAGGGGAAGGGTGCCGACCCTTCCGGGATTCTCAAACTTCACCAGCAGGTGAAGGTACAGGTCATCTCAGTGGACACTGACAGAATGAGAATCGGCTTGAGGTTGATCTGAGAAAGAATACTCCGTGCCCGCCCTGGTCGGAATGACGAATGAGTCTTAGTCAGAATCGGCAGGGTCGTCATCTCCTGTTGAGTACTGGGAGATGTCATTGTCAGGGAGATCTTCACCATCTCCTGAACCTCCGCCTACTCCTGAATCATCATCGTCATCATCTCCGTCGAGCCATCTCTCGATGTCTTCGGCATCATCGGTCTTGACCTTGATTTTCACGAGATATATGGCATCCGGAATTTCCACTGTCACAGCATAGAAGCAGGTCCCGTCCGGCTTGTCATATTTCATCAGGTCCGGGAAATAGTCACTGAAACCCTTAGGGTACTTCTCTGCGAATGCGGCGGCAAGTTCCTCCGACATATTCTCATAGCTTACGACTGCTCTTTTCTTCTTAATATCCATAGTTTTTATATGCTTCAAAAAATCGGGTGCAATTATAAGACATTTTTCTGTCCCAGCAAAAACAAAATAGATATTTTTTGAAGATTCATGCAAACATCTACGTCCTCTCCGGAAGCGTGATGCCGAGAATGGACATAGCCTTGGTCAGGACCTTGGCTATGTTCTCAATCAGAACCAGTCTGTACCTGAGGACAGCCTCGTTTTCCTCGCGAAGGATAGGGGTGTCGTGGTAGTACTGGTTGAATTCCTTGGCAAGGTCGTAGGCATAGTTCGCCACCAGAGCCGGTGAGAATGCATCTCCCGCCTCAGCAATCTTGGCAGGGAACATATTCAGCATCTTGATGATACGTATTTCCTTGGCAGAGAGGGCAATCGAAAGGTCTAGAGAATCCGCGCCGCAGGCAATCCCCTTTTCAGCTGCCTTACGCAGGATGGATTTGATCCTGGCGTGGGTGTACTGAATGAAAGGACCAGTGTTGCCGTTGAAGTCAATGGACTCCTTCGGGTCGAAAAGCATTGTCTTCTTCGGGTCCACCTTGAGGATGAAATATTTCAGGGCGCCAAGACCGATCATTCTGAAAAGGCTGTCCTGCTCCTGCTCTGACATATTCTCGATTTTGCCCAGTTCCATCGAAGTCTCCCTTGCAGTCCTGCACATATCCTCAATCAGGTCATCCGCATCCACGACAGTTCCCTCGCGGGATTTCATCTTCCCCTCGGGAAGTTCGACCATTCCGTAGGAAAGGTGGTAGATATTGTCAGCCCAGTCGAAACCGAGTTTTCCGAGGATGAGCTTGAGCACCTGGAAATGATAGTTCTGTTCGTTTCCGACGACATAGATATGCTCGTCAAGATTGTATTCCTCAAAACGCTGCTGCGCTGTACCGAGGTCCTGGGTCATATACACGGAGGTACCGTCACCCCTGAGAAGGAGCTTGCGGTCCAGTCCGTCGGAAGTGAGGTCGCACCAGACAGAGCCGTCCGCCTCAGTCTCGAAAATACCCTTTTCAAGACCCTGCTGGACGAGAGCCTTTCC
>CAMEBJ010000101.1 GCA_945912085.1 uncultured Bacteroidales bacterium
GAGTACATCTACATCGGTGGTGACGAATGTCCGAAAACCAGATGGGCCGACTGCCCTAAATGTCAGGCCAGAATCAGACAACTCGGACTCAAGGACGATGAGAAATTCCAGGCTGAGCACTATCTCCAGAGCTATGTGACCGCACGAATCGAGAAGTACCTCAACGGAAAGGGACGCCAGATCATCGGCTGGGACGAGATTCTTGAAGGCGAACTCTCTCCTAATGCTACCGTAATGTCGTGGAGAGGAAGTGAAGGCGGTATTGCCGCAGCAAAGGCCGGACATGATGCAATTATGACTCCGCACACCCATTTCTACTTCGATTACTATCAGTCAAACGACACGGCAAACGAGCCTCTTGCCATCGGAGGATATCTTCCTATTGAGACAGTTTACAACTACGAACCGTTCACTGATGAGATGGACGAGAATGCCCGCGCACACATCAAGGGAGTGCAGGCAAATGTCTGGACAGAGTACATCTCCACGAAAGAGCATCTGGAGTATATGATTCTTCCTCGTGCCGCAGCTCTTGCCGAAGTTCAGTGGACCCTCCCTCAGAACAAGGACCTCAACCGTTTCCTCTCCGACATGGGAAGGGCAGCAAAGATGTATGACACAATGGGTTACAACTATGCAAAGACCGTTTTCGAGGTTCTGAGCAACGTAAAAGTGAATGAAGCCGCCCGCTGCGTTGAAGTCAGGCTTACCACCGTTGACAATGCCACGGTAAGGTACACCACCGACGGGAGCGAACCGACCTCAGAGTCTGCCATCTGTCCGAAAGTCATCAAGGTGACAAAGGGTTGCACAATCAAGGCCGCCGCCTTCCGGGAGAAAGGGCAGACCCGCACCATCACCCTCAATTTCAAGGACAACAAGGCTCTTGCAAGACCGGTGGTCCTCAACACCGAGCCTATGGGCAAGTACAAATATGATGCTCCAGAGTCACTGGTTGACGGTCTGCCAGGTTCAAAAGTTTACACGTCAGGAGAATGGGCCGGCTGGTACGGCACTCCTGTGGACCTGACAATCGAGATGGACGGAAAAACGGAATATTCAAGCGTCGAAGTGTCAGCCCTGACAAACAAGGGTGACTACATCTTCAATCCGCTTGACCTGGTGGTTTCCGTCTCAGATGACAACAGGGAGTTCACCGAGGTGGCACGCGCGGAGTATCAGCCGGAAGGTCCTGAGATTCAGGACGGTGTGAAGGAGTACAAGGTTACTTTCCCTCAGACAAGTGCGAAATACATCCACGTGAGCGCAAAGACAGTGGCATCCATTCCTGAATGGCACGGAGCACGCGGTCGCAAAGGCTTCTGCTTTGTCAGCGAGGTCATTGTCCTTTAGGACTTTGATTCAAGTATGAATCGAAGAAGCCCGGCTGGATTCCAGTCGGGCTTTCTTTATGGATTATCCTCAGTAGAAGGATTATGCTCAGTACTTCACGCTGATGGAAGCCACAAGGTTGTCAAGGCAGACGTATTTCGGAAAGCCTTCCTTGTTGGTGTCAAGGCTGAAATCCACCGCATCGATATTCCCCAACTTCGTCAAAGGCATCTGCTGCCAGGTTGTGTTGACGCTGTCCGGAGCAGCACCTCCGTTCTGAGGGACCCTGTAATCGGCAAGGAACCACTCGGCCTTTCCGGTTTCCTTTCCGGCCAGATAGCCGGTAACGACGAGTTTCAGATAGTCTCCCTCGGTGAACTTGAACTGGGAATCCTTGGAAAGGATGCTCGAAACCACAAGAGAGGTGTTTCTCACATAGCAGAACTGCGGAGCGCAGGTTCCGTAATCAGCCTCAGTGAATGTCAACTGGCGTTCAGGTTTCTCAGCCGTGTCGTAGAAAATAGCGAAAGTGTTGTTCTCCGCACTCCCCGCAAAGACACTGAACGGGCTGACAGACAGGTTGATGGAAGAATCCTTCTTCATCGACATCCCGAATCCGCCAAGCAGCTCCGGAATTTCTCCTTCAGTCCTGGAACCGGAATAAAGCAGATATGTCCCGCTCTGGAAATCACTTTTCACATAGATGCTGTCAGTGAAATATTTTGCAGCATCGGCAAATTCAAAATTTGAAACAGTGGCAAAGGAACTCTCGTAATATGTGCCCTTGAAACAGGACACGGCCATCACAGCCATCACGGCAATGAACAATATCTTTTTCATTTCAACAAATTTTCAAAGTCCGCAAATATACTTCTTTTTGTAGAAATATTCACATTCTGTCAATCCAACTGGACAAATTTGCCTGTGGTTCCTGCGCAATCCAACCTGAGCGGATTGAGCCTGCGACCATCCCTGAGTCTCACCCAGGTGTCCATGGCACCGTTCTCATTGAGCAGGATTACTCTCGCGCCATTGCTCAGGTGGCCATAGGTCGTCCCTCCCCCTGAGAACCTTCCGTAGGCCAGCATAATCCCCTGCCACATAACGCAGTAGTCATTGTCGTGGTCGTGCCCCACAAAGACAGCCCTGACATCCCCGCATTCCTTCATCGCACTGAAAAAACCGGAATTGTGCTTAGGGCAGTAGCATTTCTCCATCCTTGTCCCGACAAGGTCGGCATCCTGGTCACCTGCCGCCAGGGCATATTCAGGGACAGGTATGTGGAAAAATGCCAGGGACGGCACAGGGGTTCCCCCGTTGAGCGCGGTGTAGTGCGCACTCCGGGCTCTGTAAGAGTCAATCTGCTCCCCGTTAATCCATTCATACTCATCTGTGTCCCACTTGTATGAGTGGGAATCGATGCAGTACAGCACGAAGGCAGGGCTTCCGTCGTCATTCCTCACACAAAGGTCAATGTCAGGCACGGGACCTCCATTCCTGTCGGGATGCAGATTTGACGGCAGCGTGCGGATCATGTCGTACAGCTGCTCATTCGTCGCATCAAACTCCCTGTCGTGATTCCCGAAACAGACATAGAAAGGCACTCCCGCCTGCGAGACAATCGAGACGACATCCCTCATCCCCTCAAGTGCGGGGGCACAGCAGGAGACATCCCCCGTAAATATCACCAGGTCAGGCTTCTCGAAGCGCAGAACCTCTCTTATGCACTCAAGGGCTCCGTCCGACTTCGGGTCACCCTTGACATAATGAACATCCGTGAACTGGACGATTTTGAACTGCCCCGCTTCGTTGAATTTCAGATCCCGCGAAGTGCCGTAAACAGGGAAAGCGAAGCCGGCAAGCAGTACGACTGACAGGAAGACGACTGTAATGAGTTTTTTCATCCGTCAGATTTTTGACACAAGAAACTCCCTCAGATCCGACCACCTGTAATACGGACCGACAGCGGGGTCAAGACCTTCCAGCGTGGTTTCCTGCTCATTGTAAAGCAGTTTCACGAGCACATCCCCCTTCTTTGAACGGTAGAAGACCATCTGGAGATTTGAAGCCATCGGAATCTGGTCGCAAGTTACCCAATGTTCCCAGCTCCCGTCGGAAGGACAACGGTATGAAACACCGCTGACTCCCATCAGGCAGGCCAGAGGGAGCAGGCCGGTGTCGTGACCGAACCGCAAATCGGCCGCCCTCCTGCTGTCCGGAGCCAGAGCCGCATCGGCCTTTGCAACAATGTCGGCCAGCAGGTCATCCGCCTGCCTGACATTCTTGTCCCCGAACTCCTGCGAATTTGCATATCTGTAATACATTCTGGCGCTGGTAACTTCAGCCTGGCTGACCAGCTCGTCAAGGTCAAAATAATGCATCAGGTCAATCCCGAGAAAATCCAGGTCCGGACATATTGCCGCAGACATATAGAGAGACTGCATGAACTTCGATGCGGAAGGAATGCTCTCGCGGGCCTTTACCGGATCCCGGAACAACGAACGGAACATTTTTTCCGAGCCGCAGATTGCTTTCCGGAGAGAATCCTGGAAAACCTTGACAGCTGCCGAAACTTCCTCGCGATGTTCCGCATCCTTCATTATGTACTCAAAATGCCTCTGGCTGGAGAAATACTCAAACTCAAGGGAAGGATGCAACGCAGCAAGGGACTGGGTAAAATTCGCCATCGAGACGATGCAGCGCGGGATTATACTTGCCACACTCTCCACCTCCAGGCGCTCCCGGGAGCGGAACACCTCCGGGAACCGTGCCGACATCCTGCGTGCAATCTCTTGATGTTCACGTCCTCCAAGCGGGCTCAGAGCACCATCCATCTTCTCGCTCGCCTGTGCCACAGCCCTGACATCCTTCAAAAGCGCAAGGCCCTCCTCAGTGAGGTTTCCCTCCGCTTCAGCGGCAGTCAAGGCACCAAGGGCAGCCTTGAAATAGTTATAATCAGTGTGATACCTCGATCCGTGCCTCCCGAAATGAGACACGTAAAAAGGTTTGTAACCCTTCGGTGCCGGAGTATCTTCCAGACTTCCGTGAAAATAGGGATGGTAAACCCCGCAAGCCAGGGACCTGTCCTGCGCAACCCTTTCCCTGAATGTCTGTGCCGAGACACAGACACAACCCCAAAACATCAGGACTGCCGCACAGACAGTCCATTTCAATATTACCTTGACCATAAATATTTAATTTTCCACTGAAGTTTCGCAAATGCGAAACTTCAGTTATCTATCTATGCAAAGATAATTGAATTTGCGGTCTTGACAAAAACTTGCACCGGAAAGATTATTCATAGATGATGCTGGCTAATTTTTGAAGATTCCTAAAGACTGAGACGGACACCGAAGGAGAAGGTCCTGCCGAAACCCCAGTAGCCGGTGAATGAAGCAAGGTCATGGTCTGCACCGTCCTTGCCGCGCTCAATGTACATAGTGTCGAGAAGGTTGGAGGCACCGGCAAAAATTGTCAGGCCGGGATCCAGACGCCGTTTTGGAGTGTGTGTCCAGGAAACAGTAGCCCCGAGCAGATGGCAAGACGGAAACCGGTAGGCAGTCCTTCGGCCATCCGGGTCGGTTCTCGTGGCCGGGTCGAAGTCGGCATACATCCTGTCGTTGAACTTCCAGTCCACAGCCACCCTGAAACCTCCCGGGATGTCGATGTCAAGATCCGCGCCCACCTGTGTCTGGGGAGCATCCCCCACGGGAAGCCCTGCACAATAGACATTAACCTTGCCCAGTTCAAGACCCGAGTAGTCATCGTAGATGCTTGCCTGAACGTCATTCTGCCATCTCCAACTGCCGATTGACGCGAATGCACTGATTTTCAACCAGTCGGTGAACCTGTGGAAGACTTCGGCCTCGATTCCGCAATGGAATGCGTTCAGACCAGTCACCATATATTTCAC